>NZ_JAHPYX010000017.1:0-17748 GCF_019058535.1 Candidatus Borrarchaeum sp. | reverse complement strand
CTTCTATTCCACCTTTGAGTTCTGGAAGCAATCGAAATGCTTCTTTTAACGAATTTTGAATTGATAATTTATTCAGTTCATCCTCTAATGCTTCAATGTTTCCCTTATCAATGTTCTTTCGTAATTCTGCAGCTTCCGATAGGTTCATTCCAGCTTCTTGTACGAGAGACTTAAACACTCCAACATGTCCCAAATTAATCCTGACATCTTTTAAGCCAATATTTTGAAGTGCCTCGATGAGAATGGCAATAACTTCAGCATCAGTCTCAGGTGTGTTTATACCTAACAATTCCACACCTGCTTGAAAAAACTCCCTTTGTCTTCCACTTTGGGGTTCTTCATATCTGAACTGTGATCCAATATAGAAGAGTTTTATTGGTTTTGAGTAATGCTGCATTTTTGTAGCAACTACTCGACAAACAGGATTTGTATTTTCTGGACGTAAAGCTAGAAGACGTCCTCCCTTGTCTTCAAAGGTAAACATACTATTAATAAGTTCATCGCCAGTACCTAGTTTGAGAGCATCAAAATATTCAAAGGTCGGGGTTCTTATCTCTGCATAACCCCAGCGTGTAAAAGTGTACCTAAATCTCTCTTCAATATACACTCGTTCTGCACATTTATCAGGTAAAAAATCTAATGTACCTCGTGGCGTCTGGTATTTCATAGTCCTCGCCTTGCATTCTTAAATCCTAGTATGCCTTCAAGTTACCATCAATCTTTATATCTTTTTATGGTGACTAAAAGAACAAAAAAAGAAGAACTTAGCTTAGGCATAATCAAATCGTGCCAATATGAATCTAAAAGGTTAAATGTGATTTTTTTTTTACCCACTACTGTGTTATAGAAAATTTATACGAATTACACTAAATTCAGATTGCCGACTATGTCTATAAACTCAGTAACATCCGTATTATTCACGCCTTCATTAATTAGTTTATTATAAAGGATGTTTAAATTCTCAGCATTTGTTTTAAGGACTTCAAAAAATTCTTTTACGCTTCTATCAGAAAATGCTGGAGGTGGCGCTATTAGATTTGCTCCTGCATATATCATTAGGCTTACAATTTCGCGGGGAAGATGTTTGCATTGCATGATAATTCTTACACCAATTATCTTTTCAGGAAATGCTAATTTCGTCTTAGCGATCGCTTTAATCACTCTTTTTAGATTAGATGGAGGAAAGTTTTCCATAGGGGTATTAGGATACGGCTCAAAAGGGGACATAAATATGGAACACGGGTCAAGTTCTTTTATGTTCCTTAAAAGCCTATCGAACATCTTCCAATCTTCGCCTACACCAATTATAAACCCTGTGGAGATATCAAGACCGACCTCTCTAGCACATTCAAGAGTGTTAATTCTTTCCTCGAAGTCATTTATTCCCTTTATCTTCACCAGTATTTCTGGTACACCTTCCAGATTACAGCCATATTGGTCTAATCCAGCTTTCTTCAATGCCAATAAACTACTCTTTGACAGCCTACCGAACGCGGCACTTAATCTTAAGTCATCAAATCTGCTGTCGTCTCTGATTGCTTTTACATAGCGAACACCAAGCTTGTTATTGTAGCCTAGCCATCCACTTACTAGGGTTACCCGATCTACACCAGAATTCTTTAGTTCTAAAGCCCTACTAATTACTTCTTCAACACTTGTAAAGTATATATCCTCATTCATATAGTTACAGTAATAGCAGAGCGGCTTTTGAATGCATTTATTGGTGATCCTTATCCCTCTAGTTCTAAAGACCTCCTTAAAATCACAAGACTCTCTTACCTTTCTTAAAAGTTCATTAATTTCATCCATTTTGATCACAACAAAGAATCCAGAGAGGATACAACTATTCTTCTATTAAATGAAGATACAATTTCCACTCTGACATCATAAATTTCTTTAATGCTTTCGGGAGTTAAGACGTTCTTAGGGATACCCTCCGCGATTATCTGCCCATCCTTCATCATAACAACTTTATCTGCTACCAATAAGGCTTCGTTTGGGTCATGTAAAGCCATGAGGACAATGATTTTTTTTTCCTTTACAAGTTTCGTTATACTATTGAGTATAAGCAAACTATTTCTGATATCAAGGTGAGCTGTAGGCTCATCTAAAAGCATTAACGGGGTTTCTTGTGCCAGCGCTCTAGCCATTAAGACTAGTTTCTGTTGACCACCGCTAAGTTCAGTATAAATTCTGTTTTGTATGCCTTCCAAACCCAGAATTGATAATGCCTTAGTACTCATCTCTAGATCGCGTTTTTTTGGTGCAGAGAAGAAATTGACATAAGGATTTCTACCCATTAATACCATATCGATTACTTTGTAGGGAAACGACGCGATGTGGATTTGGGGAACATAAGCTATAAGTTTAGCCAATTCAATAGGTTGTAAGGTTAGCAAATCTCTGTCATCAAAGAAAATGCGTCCATTTCCAGGGCCAATAATCTGCGCAATAAATTTTATCAAAGTAGTTTTCCCTGATGCATTTGGTCCAAGTAAACAGCAGATTTCGCCACTACTTATCTGAAAGGAAATATTTCGTAGAGAAAAGTCAGCAGCAGCATATGAAAATGATGCATCAGTAACGGATAACTCTACCATCGTTGCTTACCTCTCATCTTCAGTAAGAATAAGAAAACAGGAGCACCGATTAAAGAAGTCACTATGCTTATAGGGATTTCAAAAGGAGTGAGAGTTCTCGCTAAATTGTCACATAAAACCATAAACATAGCACCAACAGATAAGGATGCAGGTATGAGAACCTTGTGATTGGGACCGACTAATTTTCTTGTCATGTGTGGCACTATAAGACCTATCCAAGAGATTATTCCACTAATTGCGACTGATGCCGCTGTTGCTAATGAGGCCGCTGCAATCAAAATCATTCTTGTTCTTTCATAGTTGAGACCCAAAGCTTTTGCCTCTTCCTCTCCTAGGGATAAGATATTTATCCGCCATCTAAGTAGGACCATCACTACAATTCCTATAAAAAGCATAGGCAAAACATTGATTACATCCTGCCAACCTGAGGCCGCAAAACTACCTAAAAGCCAAAAAACAATAGCAGGAAGTTTTTCATAGGGGTCTGCCATGTACTTAAGTATACCCACTAAGGCAGAAAACATCGCTGAAATGGCTATACCTGCTAAAATCATCGTTAATATGGAGGAACCATACCCTCTAAGAGATTTACTAATAGAATAGGCTAAGAATACTGCTACAAGTCCAAATAAAAACGCCGATACTTGAATAAACACAGGACCGGCACTGTCCAGGAACACTATAGCCAGTGCTGCTCCAAAAGCGGCACCTGAAGAAACCCCCAAAATTTCTGGGCCCACAAGAGGATTTCTCGCAGTACCTTGTAATGTAGCCCCTGATATCGATAGGGCTGCCCCTACACTCATCGCAATAAGTACTCTGGGCATTCTGATGAGAAAAATAATCACGTATTCATTGTAACTCAAAGGCCTAGTGATAATAAAGGGATTTATCGGATATCTACCAAGGTAAATTGATAAAAAAAAAAGGAGCAGAGGTAAAATTACTAAACTTACCTCAATAGGTAGCTTTTTGCTCAACTAAATATCACCAGTAACTCCGGCTGTGGACCATGTAACACCATAGAAGTCTTGGTAGAACTCCGTAGCTATCGATTGGAAGTTAATGTCACTAAACATGTCTGGTTGAATAACTGTTGCGAGCCAATAGAGTCCTAAGATCCATTTAGGGGTTGGAGCATCCCAGGATTCCCAATCTCCTGGAAAAGCATACACCGCACTGTTTTGGGCAGCTGTAGTGATATCCCAAGCAGCATCGTCGAGTACCTGATTTTTTAAATCGGTAGCCGTTGTTTCGGAAGAATAACTGGTTATTATTATGATATCTGGATTCCATACCGCTGCTTGTTCTACCGACACTTCCGACCAGCCTCCAGGCAAATCTTCGGATACTGACACGCCACCAGCCAACGATATTAACTCGTTTTGCAACATTCCTTTCCCAGGTACCTGGAAAACTGTCATCCTACGTGCTCCGTAACTCATAAACAAAATTTTGGGTCGTGCACTCTTTGCTAGCGTCTTTGTTTGCAGTTCCAAGTCTTTTTCCTTGGTTTGATAATAGTCGACCGCATTTGCAGCTGCTGTTTGTAAGCCCAAACAATTACCAATTATTGTTAACGCTCTGTTAAATTCCTCAGGGCTTTCAAAATTCAGGCAAACCGTTGGTATACCCTTTTCCTGAAGTTGATCGGCTATTTCAGAGTTCCACGCCGTGAAGAAGATATCGGGATCAAGTGCTACGATTTGCTCCATATTTACAGTCCACGGGTATCCTATATCTGTTGCATCGCTCAGACTGGGATAGAGGTTCAACATAAAGGAAGTACTTAGTGTTGAACTATCCACCGCAATAAGCATATCAGCACCTCCTAGAAATAAAATCGCCGATGTTGAGATCGGATAGTTGGAAGCGATGGTATCTACTTGAGTAGGTATAGGTACAACTCTACCATCAGAATCAGTGACTGTCACTGTATCTTCATTGAAGATATGAGGGGTAGTTATTAGAAGTCCAGCTGTCACTCCAGAGACTAATACGACAATGAATATTGCACTTATCCATAGTTGTTTCCGTGTATCCATTTTAATCGACATGTAATTCCATACATATCGTATAAAAACTTTATCCTTTCATCTCTTATTTGATTACAAACTGTAATCAGCGAAAAACCTAATTAAGACAAGGAAATATTCAAAATAACTAAAAAATAACTAGTTATTATAGAGAATCCTTAACGAGTACATCATTTTTTACACTTCAAAAATTAGTTATGTTAATACATACATATCAAAAAGCGTAGATCTATTTTAAAAGTATAGCTAGAATTGTAAGGAAATAGTTGTGGTTTAGAAGGAGGTGAAATAGCAGTGCCTATACAAATTGGAGTTATAGGAGCCGGGGGGGATATACCAGACCATGTCAAGGACCAAGCAGAAGAAATCGGTAAATTGATTGCTCAAAAGGGTTGTATCCTCTTGTGTGGGGGATTAGGTTCTGTAATGGAATACGCAGCAAAGGGCGCTAAAACGAACAATGGTTTAACCGTTGGAATCCTGCCAACGGAAGAAAAAGAGGCCAATGAATACATTGAAATCTTGATACCGACCGATTTAGGTTATTCGCGAAATACTACAGTTGTATTAGCTAGTGATGCTGTTATTGCAATAAACGGATCAACGGGTACACTTAGCGAGATCGCTATGGCAATGAATTATAAAATTCCAGCAATCGTACTTAAAGGAAGTGGCGGCGTCGCTGATTTGTTTAGTGACCTTCATACGGGTGATGAATGGCAACTTCCATGGTCTAAGGATAAAATCCAGATAGCAACTACTCCTGAAGAAGCAGTAAATCTAGCTATGAAAATGACAAAAAGAAAAATAGAATGAGCATTTAGCTCTTTTCTTCAGTTAATTCTTTAACTTGAGAGACAGCCTCTGTGAGTGACTCACTTGCATCATTTAACTCTTGAATTGCTCGTTTGATAAGTATTTGTCCTTCTTCTGTTAGCTCTGTTTCATTTATTAATTGAGCGATATCCTGAATTTTCTTAGTATATTGGTCTAAATCATCAACTTTTTTCGCCAAAGTATTAAGAGTTTCTTTCAAATCATCAAATTGTTGTTTTTCAGATTCATAATTAGCTATAGCATCTGGCATTGTCTCATTTGTTTTTGAAATTAGATCCTCAAAAACCTTGAGTAAAGCCGGAATCAGCTTATATTCTTCTGTTTCTCTATAAGTTTTACATTTGGTGAGAATATCAGATGCCAAGTCTGTCATGCCATTAATAAAAGGTTGAAATACATTTGGAAGAGTAATTCCTGCTATACGTGAAGAAAGTGCAGAAAGCGCTTCATTATGTGTGTTGATTGCTTTTTCGGTTTCTTCAGCTTTACTTACTGTCCCAGCTACTACTGAAAAGGGACCTAAGGTCTGCGTTTGCATATTACCCACAATATCTTTGAATGATAAAGAGATGTGGATCTTATATTCTTGATCTGTAGCAGTTTCAGCTTCTGGAAGTGTCAATTCAAGGTTTTTCTCAACTTCATCACCAGGTTTCATTTCTGCAACAGAATCTTTAGTAGTTCCAATTACCCTAAGTTCTGTTGGAATATCTATCGAGTAAGAAACATCTTTAGCATTACCTTCGCCAATATTCTTCAATTTGAATTTTGCCATGAATTCTTGTCCCAGAACTAAATCTTTTGGTATTTCGACAATACTCTTAATATCAGGAAACTCAATAGATTTGCTAAGTCGTTGTTCTACATGCATTAAAGATTTATTGATTAGTTCCATAAATTCTGCCGCATCTTTTACACGCGGAAGTAAACTCAAGCACCGTTGTTTTGCTTTGTTAAGCATATTCGGATCTACTTTATTGATCGATTGAACAAGTAATTCAGGGATTTCAATCATCTGATCCGCACCCAATATGCTTCGCCCAAAATTGATCGTTCCTTTCTTTGATTCAATTAGTGATAAATCATAGTCATCTGCTAAAAATTTCAGCAAACTAGCAGTAGTCAACATTCCAGTACCACTGTCTACGTCTTCCCAAATAAGATATTCATTCGCCGCCTGAATCAAGTACTCCGCCGCTTGTAAAATAGATTTTTTTGCCATTTCTTTATCATCAAGAACTTCGTTGGCGATAGTATACGCTGTTGCCAGTTGTGACGCTGCATTTTTTAGAGATTTCGAGTCTCGCATACGTTCTGAGTTTAGCCAAAGAAGTTCTACAGCGTGTTTTGCTGCTTGGTTAGCTTCTTCTGGAGAACCCTCGGTACGTATCCTTTCTAAGACTTGAAGAGCTTCCGCAACAGCCTGATTCATTGGGAGTTTATCCAACCTCGCGAATAATTCTAACTTAAAATCTTCAGACACAAAAATCCCCCATAAAACGGGCAATTTAGTTTTTTACATATTCATTATTATTTTATGAGCAATCCTAAACATATTTTTTGTGCTTAATAACCTTCTTTAAAAAAGTACTATAATCATTCTAGAATACGAAACTAATTTCTACACATAGGAAATTGAGAAAACGATGATTTAATTAAGTTGGATTTATAATTAGAAGAGTCGAAAATCTTCACAAGATTTTTTAGGAATAATATAGTGTAGTTAAAAGAAATAGACTTCATGATTTTTGAATAACGGGGAATTGAAACAGAAAACGCATTGAAACATGAGGGTGTTCCTTGATACATAGTATATATCTTATAATCGCAAGCAGCGGTTTGTGTGTTCTCTCACGTCGTTATGGAGAGATCACGTTCGATGAGGATTTAATAGCGGGGTTTCTGACAGCTTTAAAGGATTTTACAACTGAGGTTACTGCAGGCAGAGGGGTTATTAGGATCATCGATATGAAGGAATATAATGTCATTCTTGTTTTTAGAGAAGGAGTAATGCTGGCCGCAGCTGCGGACAAATTAGATGATAAGAACATCGCTATGAATTCATTAGAAATATTGGTGCAAACCTTTAACGAGAAATATCAAGATGAATTGGCAAAATGGATGGGTAATGTTTCTGTTTTTGAAGATTTCAGTGAAATAATGGATGGACAGCTTAAGAACGGTGAGATAGCCGAAGTTCCCATAAAAGTACCTAAGCTAATTAAGAAGATACCAAAGATGGCAGTCAAAATGGGATTAATGGACGAAATATTGAGTAAGATTGGCAAATTTTGTGACGGCAAAAGAACTATAGAAGATATTGCTGAAGAAATAGGCATGCCAGAAGATGAAGTTATCATAAAAGTAGATGATTTGGAACAAATGGGCTGGGTTGAAATGGTTGACCCAGAGGAATAAGGGGAGAGGGAAAAGAAAAAATCGACGGTAGAGGTTAAATCAGCTAAATCAAGTTAATAGTTCGTATTGGTTGCCCCAGCTTATGAGAAGTAATGCAAGGATTACTAAACCTGGTGCAAAAATTGCGCCTACCCAAGGTGCTAATACTTGCTTAACTGCCTCAGACGACATAACTCTTCCAGCATAAAGTATCAAAAAGCCAACGCCGTTCAGTATAGAACCACGGCGAATGGTTCCGACGCTGTGATATGCCAAATAGAAGAAGAGAGCAGGGAGAAAAATCGCGTAGATTGGTGCTAAGACATAATTGACAGCAAAACGAAAGGGCGATAGTGCTACTCCTGGAATAAAGAGAATTAGAACCGCGATGACAGGGGGAGGAATAGCTATTATGATTTGGTGATAAAGGTTATCCAAAATGAGATGTCCGATGAGAAGCGCTAGAAACGCCAGTGCAAACCATTGAATACAGGTTCCGATTCTCCACCATAAAATAGTGTCAAGATAGAAATCCGAAACAATAAAAAAGCCACGTCCAAAAGCCATAAGAAGGAAAAAGAGCGCTAGATACAGCCAATATACTATTCTTCTAGCGCGAAATCGTTGAAAGAAAAAGAATCCAAACATGAGAAAATGATAACCAGCTACCACAAACCAGCAACCGATTGAAATAGTGTCGAGATAAAGAGGATTAGGAATCACGCAATTCACCTATACTTCAATCATAGAAAACTCTAAGAGTCTTAACACTGTCCACCTTTAACTATTTTTCTCTTAAATAATTAGTTATAAGCATGAAAATCTAACTTGTTAACCGAAATGAATTAGATAGTGCTTTATTATTCAGATTCACTCAAAATAGATGGGGAAGGAAAATGGCAGGCATAGTATTTCTTAAGACGAACAATCTTCGAGGAATAGTTGAATTCTACAGATCTATTGGCTCAAAAGTATGGTTGGACCAAGGAGATTGCGTAATCCTCCAACGTGACAATTTTCTCTTTGGTTTTTGCGAAAGAGGAGGAGAGGTAACTAAAGGTTGGCTTTTGACATTCTTCTATAAGACCCCTCAGGAAGTTGATGCTCTATATGAAAAAATGAAGGATCGAGCAGAAACAAAACCTCAAAAAAATGATAAATACAACATTTATCGGTTTTTTTCGAGGGATCCAGAAGGCAGAGATCTCGAATTTCAAACATTTTTACATGATATTGAGTTTAATTGGCGCATCTACAATAAAATGTAAAAATGGTCTATTAGAAAGTTCAATTTTATTTTAAAATGTATTTTCTGTTTAAAGCAAACTTTTGATTTGCCCAGCAGCACGTCTCATATTCATAAAAACTAGTCCTAATCGTGGTTTAGTACCAGTAACAGCTGCTAATACCGCTTCTTCCCCGATTTCAATGATAATAATAGCTCCGAGCTCTCCTTTTATAAAAACTTGCTCAAAAGTTCCCCTATTTAGTTCTTCAGCTGAACGTTGACCAACGGCCAGCATAGCAGCAGTCATAGCTGCAACACGTTCCATTTCTGCTTCTCCAAGAAGTTCAGAAGCGATAGGTAAGCCCTCTGAGCTTACAACTGCAAGTCCATGAATATCAGGAGTCCCGTTGCCGATCTCCTTTAGTATAGCTTCTATCTGCCCAAAATCCGCCATACTATTTTGCCCACCTTGATTATGCTATCACTTCTAAGTTTAATTGTCTCTTATATAAGAGAATGAAATTACTAAAATCATTTCTTTATTGTAAAAGTATTTGTTCTTCTCTATTAAAGCGTTTTTCATTATAAAATATAATTTTTTCTGCTAAATATGTGTCCAAATCCAAAGATTTTATATTATCTAATAAATTGTAAAGTGCAAAAAAATCAAGTGAAAAACATCGCAAAATTGTGGGAAAAAATGAAACGATTTGAAAGTCTTTCTAAGATTTATCCCATTAAAATGATCCATTATGTCCTTTTTACTTCAATAATCATACCAATCATTCTTTCTATCCCTTTACTTTATTGGTACCAACATGCACCTGAAGGAATGGTTTTTCTAGGGATATATCAGTATGATGAGTTTTACTATGGCGCCTGGTCACATGAAGCCTCTGAATCTTTTGGATTTCTTTTTGCCAATCCTTATGACGCATCATCAAATAGTCCTAAAGTCTATTATTACTTGTATTTCAACTTGCTTGGCAAAATTATGCTAATTACTGGAATTTCCTTTATTCCTTTATGGCATGCGTCACGGATTATCCTAGGAAGCATTTTGTTTCTGATTATTTACAAATTCTTAAAATATATATTCCCAGATAATGAAAGAAAGGTCTTCATTTCTTTTACACTAGCAGCATGGTCATCGGGATGGTCATGGATTCTCTTTATAATAATGATTGCCTTTTACGGCGATTTTTACACCGGCTATACTCAATATAAGGACATATCTAGATTTTATGACTGGTGGATGCCATCTCATTTTACATTAACACTTTATCCACATTGGGTCTTCCCATTTTGCTTAATGTTGCTTAGCCTTTATTATTGGCTAAGAGGAACCAATGAAAATAAATATAACTTCATTTTAATTTCAGCAGGGTTTTCTCTCTTAACATGGAGTTCACACTATTTTACAGCATTCTCATTGACTGCAATCGTTTTCATGCATGTTATACTAAGTGCTTTGCTCAATAAACGAATACTATGGAAAGAAATGATTCCGATCATTAGTTCAATTATTCCGCCTATGGCCTGGAATCTATATATCACAAGTAAATTCGAGTCCGTAGCTATTGTTGTAGCTCAGTTTCGTCAATTAGTTTTTAGTATTCCCTTATATGATTATATTCTAGCATGGGGCTTACTTCTTATCTTAGCTATACCTGGAGGATACCTTTATCTGCGAGAAAGAACTAATCAAAGCATTTTCTTTATTTCATGGGCAATTGGAATTTTTGCTCTTTTAAATCACTTCTATATTACTCCATTATTAGGAATAGCCCATCCCTTTCAACCATCTCACTATGCAAATACTTTTGCCTTTCCTCTTATTGTATTATCTACAGAAGGTTTTTATTTTCTATACAAGAAGCTAATTTCAGGAAAAACGTTCTCTCAAGGATTTATGAAACCAAAAAGAGCAAAACAAATTCTGTTTATTCTTTTCTTAACGACCATTCCATCAAATTTCGTCTTCATTATAGACTTGTACCAAGAGCCCACTTACTATGCCTTCATTTACAAAGAAGAAGTGGATGCCTTTAACTGGCTCAATGAAAATACTGATGACTCTGAGGTTGTACTTTGTCTGAAAAAAGCAGGATATCTAATTCCTGTGTTTACAGGAAACAAAGTAGTATATGGTCACGATGCATTAACACCTTTCAATGATGAAAGAGATCGTATAACACAAAGATTCTTTGATGATGACACTTCTGAACTAGAAAGAGTTGAGATTATTGAAAACTTTGAAGTGCAATACATATATTTTGGTCCTTGGGAGTCTGCTAAAGGATTTGATCCAGAAGCAAGTATATATCTTCAAGAGGTCTATACAAATGAAAGAGTAAAAATTTTTGAAGTGCTAATGTAGTTTTCCTTACGTTAAGACGATGAATATTAAAATAATCTACACATAACTATTTTCAATTAAAGTCTAAAAGACACAACGAAAAAACAATTGCTCAATGCCAACAAAAATGAGGGTTCAGATGAAAAGACTATCCATCTTCATTCCAGCGTTTAACGAAGAAGCGTCCATTAGAACAACAATTGATGCTTTGAACGACTTATATTCCAACTCCAAATTGGAAATGGAATGTATTGTAATAGATGATGGAAGTACTGATAGAACTGCAGAAATAGTCGAAAATGCTATTACTGAATATCCTTTTTTACGTCTTGTCCAAAATGAAACGAATAAAGGATACTCCGATGTAATTAAAACAGGGTTCAAAGAATCTGTAACAGAATTCATAGTATGGATCGATGCAGATCTACAAAACGATCCAAGTGATATTCCGGTTCTTTTGGATTATTTACAACGAGATAATGTTGGACTAGTTATTGGATGGAGAAAGAATAGAAAAGACTCTTTATTTCGGAAAATTGTTTCAATGGTTTATAATCGGGTTCTTATGCGTCTATTTTTTGGATTGAATTATAATGATATTAATGGAAAGCCTAAAGCATTAAGACGAGAATTTGTTTCCAAAATAAAGATATCTTCAAAAGGCTGGTTAATTGATGCAGAATTAGTAAAAAAGGCTGAAGATTTAGGGTTCAAAGTTATCGAAATACCTGTACGACATCAACTAAGAAAATTAGGTGAGTCAAAACTATCAATTAAGTCTATTTTTAGGACACAAAAATATATCTTGGAGTATTTTCTGAATCAACGAAAACAAAAACCAGAGAATCTCCTCAAAAAAAAGGCTTAGGGAAACAAATGTCGATTATAGATATGCACGTACATACAAAATATTCTGCTTGTTCTCATATCGAGATTCACGAACTTCTCTCTACTCTTTCAGCACTATTAAATGTTGATGGTATTGTTATTACGGATCATGACGTCATAAATGGGGCGAGGATTGCTCAGAAATATGCAAAGGAAAAATATGATATCAAAGTTTTTTTTGGGATTGAAGTTACTACCTTAGACGGGCATCTATTGGCTTATGGAATAGACGAAACACTTCCTGTGGGGCTACGTGCAATCGACACAATAAAAGAGATTCACAAAAAGGGAGGTGTTGTCGTAGCATCACATCCTTTTCGAAACGTTTATGGAAGTTTAGGTGACTTGGTTTATAATCTGGGAGATGTCTTAGACGGAATTGAAGTTGCTAATGCAATGGATAGTAAAAAAGCGAAAGCGAAAGCTCGGTTGGCAGCGCAGCAGTTAGACTTAACTATGATAGGAGGCTCAGACGCACATTCATTAAAATGTGTTGGACGTTCTACTACAATTTTTGAAACAACTATTGAATCTATAGATGATATTGTAGACGCAATTCGAAAAAACCAATGTAGACCGTATGTTTCTTTCTGAACTACCACTTCTCCAGATATTTTTCCTACATATTTCGACAATTAGCCATTTAATCATATTGCCTTTGCTTTGAAACGCCTTTCCAAAAAGAATCGACTTTGTTTAAAAAACAAAATGATATATTAAGGTGAACGCCAATATTTCATTTAAAAAAACGGAGAGGTATCTATGGTAACATGGGGCGAAGCCTTCATTTTAGGAATTAAAGCATTTCTCTATGGTTTGATTTGGCTCGTGATCGGTTTTGTGATTGCAATTGTCGGCGGTTTAGGCGCTGCGATTGGTCTCGGTGGTTTAGCTGGAGGAGTCGTAGGCATTGTGCTAATGTTTGTAGGGATGGTAATAGCCGTAATCGGACAGATAGCAAGCATTATTTACGTTGTACTTAATAAGTAGGCACCTGGAATAGATCAATCGATAAACGTAGACTATTGTTTCTATATGTGATATATGGTTTTAAAAGGCAATTGAGATCTTTTTTTTCCTTTTTTTTGTGAATACTTGTTTTGCGAATTCTTAATTTAATACCAATGAAATTTAGATGACATCAGGCGAACAGATGATGTGTCCAAATATTTTTTTAGGATGTAGTCATTTTTCATCATAGAAAGAAATACAAACCAACAAAACAATATTTTTCGTGAATAATTCGTCTTACATAATCGAAACTTATAGCTGACGAATGCGGAGATAGGTCAGTATGGAGACCATAGATTTAATAAAAGAGCGTTTAAAAAGAGGATATTACACTGCTGCTTTAGATGATTTACAAAAAATACTTGAAATCGATCCTAAAAATCGTGATGCTATCAAATTAATGGAAGCTACTGTCAAGAAATACGTTTGGTATGCCAAAAAGTACGTTAATAAACGACTTGACAATATCGATGATGAAATAAAGAAGCTAAACTTCGATAAAACTCAGAACTTAGCTCGGACACTTCATAATATTAATAATCGGGTAAAAAATCTATTAGGCACTCTTTCCGATAAACAAAAACGCTTTGTTAAAAACAATAGCAAATGGTTTGAAAAATTTACGCCAAAACTGTACGGTAAAGAAAAGGCCGCGATTGCAGCCCAAAGTGCTTTCTTAGCAAAAAGAGATTATGGAGAGGATTTCTTTGAGAAAAGACGCAATCGTGTTAAACTGAAATTAGAAAAACTTGTCGATAGACCTCCATTCAATGAATTAGAGTATCTACCTGAAGGCCTTTGCACTCTCAAAGTTCGAGTAACTGTGACTGATCCCTCTATTGAAAATTTAATTATACGACCCAAGATCACTGGATTTCAGAGTGACAACGCGGAATATTCCAAATATGTGTTAGGCGTTGATGACGAAAACGTAAACGTTGACCTTCGAAAAGATGGATTAAGGATTCTCTGGGGCGGTGGGTCAACTTTTGGTTTCAATATGAAAAACGTAGCGCCAGAGAGCTTTGCTTATTTCTTCGTACGTCATTATCCAGGTGCTAGCGGAACTCTGAATAAATCTTATTCAGTCACTCTATTAGCTGAAGAAGAATACAAAAATAATATGTTAATTCCTTCTGGTGAGCAAACTTTTGTTTTCCATTATCCGAAGGATCTCCAAGGAAATCTAGATTATGTAAGACCAGTATATGAACGCATCGCTAAAGACAAAATTGAAATTCGTTTTGATGGAAACAGAAAACCACTCTATAACCCACGATGGTATCCCATTGATACGATAAAATATGTGCCTTATGATCCAAATATTGATCTTAAGGTGATTTATCACAAAAAAGGCACAGTGGAGGCCTATCTTGCTGATGAAAAGATTGGTAAATTATTTGGACATATCACTGACGACATCTTCTATGACCCTATCAGAATGGTTGTTCCCGAGTTATTTTCGTTTATTGGGTCTTCAAGTGGATTTTCAAGCCAAGAAGATCATCTAGCATTACGATTATGGTATTTCTGGATTGACAAGCGCATTAGAGAGCAACCTTGGTATGAACCGGTCTACTGGGAGCATGAACTTCCTGATTTTGAGAGAATAGACTTTGTTTTCCAGCCTTTTGGAGGCGAACCCGGAGGATTTAGAAAAAAGCAGACAATCGTAAAATACATTGCAACCGACGTTCATTGGAAAGAATTCTTTTTAGATTGTGAGGATGCAAAACTCCCTATTGATGTTAAGTTCCTCACATTAGGAATAGACACGGTTCACTGGAGGAAAAATAAACAAGTTCGCGTTTATTTCTTCCACAAGCTCGGGATTTTTTATAACCCACTGCCAGCGGTTTGCTGGAGACTATTTACAGAAAAACAATTTTACTGTATAAAATGTGGACATAGATCAGAACCTCCTCTTGAACTTGTTGGTTTGCAAAGCGTGTTACCTAAGCGAATGGGCGCTTTAAACTTTGGTTCAAAAGAATACGATGAACTGGTCAACGAGATTTTGACTGGACCTAATTTCGTATGCCCAAGTTGTGGCGAAGCGATAATAGATCTAGAAAAACTTAATTATATTTCACTCTTCGGTAAATGGAAAGCCCACGAATACAATAACCTCTTAAAGGATGTTACAGGTTTTGTCGGACCTTCCGCACTTACAGAATTAGCAGAAAAGTTCAGAGCAGTTGGAGATACTATAACTTCCTTAGGAACAACTTTACGCACGAATTGCCATGTTCCTGCACCTAAAGAGGGGCGTACAAGTCATGAATTATGCTCTAGTTCTATGATTAAACCAATTCCTACAAGTCTAGAGGATTATTAGAGTATTTGGCTTTTCTTTGAATTAAGATGTCAGTAATTGCGCGGCTGTGAGAGCATAAATCGTAGCGCAATTATAAATTTTTTTGATTTTAACAAATTCATTAGGACCATGTGAAACAGACAAAAGTCCCGGTCCATAAGCAAAGGATGGAATTCCTTGTTGGGCATAAAAACGAATTTCTAAAAGTCCAGGACACATTTCAAATGATGGAATTCGCCCTATAATCAATTTTACGCTATCAGCCAATGTTTTTGCTACAGGATGATCTTCTGGAAAGCCTGTTGATCTCCCTTCTTGGAGAATCTCAATATCAAGATCTATACCATCGCGTCTAAGCTTGTCAAACAGATCGAATAAACTCTTTTTTTCTGTTTCAAGATCTTCTTCTGGATTAATTCTTCGATCTACTGTGAACGAGCACTCAGCAGGTGTGATATTAAAATTTGTACCGCCTTCACTTCTTCCTCCAATCAATAGAATGGAGCGTCGAGCTGCTTCTGGCTCAATCTTGAAATCAGTCTTTCGAGACTCAATATCAGCTTTTACTTCTAGTAAGGCATTTGCTACAACGAGCATTCGCTCAAATGCATTAACACCTTGATAATGTAGACCAACATGAGCAGGTTTGCCCTTCACAGTTATACGGAGTGAAATGGCACCGCGGTTTGCGTTCCAGATCATACCGCTTGTCGGTTCTGGCATAAGCATTCCGATGCCGTCTTTTCCGAGCAAGCCGGTTTCAACGAGATATTGTGATCCTCGTGCGCCACCAGTCTCCTCATCTGGGACTATAACTAATCCAATCCTGCCGTTGAGTTCGATATTACTTTCCTTTATTGCTTTGATGGCATAAATCATAGCTGCTAAGCCACTCTTCATATCCGAGGAACCACGGCCGTAGAGTTTGCCATCCTCAACATACGGACGGAACTGAGTATCGTTCTGTGCGGGGACAACATCGTAGTGACCATGGAAGTACAAAGTCCTTTTACCCTTTCCATTGAAACTTAAGAGGCAATAACGAGGAAATGGGTTTCTGTCTGTGATATCAGGGACGTCGATAATGGTGTAATCCAATCCAATCTCATGTAATTTCTTTGCAATGATGTCAACACATGCCTTATATGACGTACCTAGCGGATTTTCAGTTGGTATACTTATAAGTCTCTTAGTGAAATCAAGAATTTCTGATTGATAGGATGAAATTTTTTCCACTATCAAATTCTTAATTGCCTCTTCATGCATTGCAATCAAGTCTTATGAGTTTCGAAACAAATAGAGCACATTCTAGTTCAGATTCTATAATTTCCTAAATAGTTGAATAACCATCTTTCGTTATCAGATAAGAGACAAGCCCTCCTTCCTGCAGCATTTCTATTAAAAACGTAGGGAGTGGTTTGAGCCGTATTGACTTATTTTTCGTAATATTTGTTACTGCAAACTCATCCAAATTGATTTCTAGTTCATCGCCTTCCTGAACAAATTGATTAATATCTTTAGATTCAAGTGGTGGCAGACCAATATTAACTGCATTCCTATAGAAAATCCTGGCAAAAGATTTGGCAAGAATTGCTCTTATTCCAGTTTCTTTTATTACTAAAGGAGCCATCTCTCTCGAGCTTCCACATCCGAAGTTTTTTCCAGCCATTATTATGTCGCCTTCTTTTACTTCCTTCCAAAAATTAGGTCTTACTGGTTCAAAGGTATATTTTGCGAGGTCTTGTAAGTTGGGAGCATCGCGAATTCTAATGCCTGGAATGATCTCATCTGTGTTTACATCATCTCCGAAGACAAATACTTTTCCTCGAATTACGGTTTTCATTTGAGTTCACCTCTTGGATCTGTAATTTTTCCATAAATTGCGGAAACGGCAGTAGTTGCTGGTGAAGCAAGGAATAATTCTGATTTTGGGTTTCCCATTCTACCCTTAAAATTTCGATTTTGCGTTGTAAGACACACTTCGCCGTCAGCTAGTATCCCAAAGTTCCTCCCGACACAAGGGCCGCCACTAGCTGGACCAATATTCGCTCCAGCCTCCATCAAGCTGTTTATAT
>NZ_JAHPYX010000216.1:0-11911 GCF_019058535.1 Candidatus Borrarchaeum sp. | reverse complement strand
GTCCTATGCCCTAATTCTCCAGCTATACCTGTACATCCTTTTATTACACGTCCATCACTGACGATACCTCCACCAATGCCTGTACCAACGAAAATAACAACAAAGTTGTTCACTCCTTTACCGGCTCCATGCATCCATTCTCCCCACATTGCGGCGCGAACGTCATTGGTAACCACTACTGGGATTTCCAAGGCGTTTTCAAGTTCAGATCGTATAGGTACATTACGCCAGCCAAGATTTGTGCCAAAAATGACGGTTCCTGTTGATGGATCTACCTGACCTGCTATTCCAATACCTAAGGCTTCTCCTTTTATCTCTGTATCTATCAAACAGTTCTTTACACAATCTACAATATCATTAATAACGCCCTTTGCTCCTTTTTCTAGATTCGTTGGATGTCGCTCTCTAGATAAAACAAAACCGGTAGCATCGACCAATACCGTTTCAATTTTCGTGCCTCCTAGGTCAACACCATAAGTAAAAGGTTTTTTTGAATTACGAGTCATTTTTTACCCTCCGTAATCACTTTCATATGATAGAGTTTGAGTGCGTCATAGGCTCATTGATTATTCTAATAGGATACACTATGGCAACGTTATAATACCTATAAGGTATATAAGGTAACCTGGAGGCTCAGGTTTTTTAAAATAACCGAATAGGTATTTGTTAAACAATTCCTAAAGTTGCATTATTTCTACTCCATTCAATAAAGCGAAGTAGATAATGAATGCAAAGAAGTCAATGATAAAAAGGTGGAAGCTATTAATAGTTTATTCGGTGTTTTCAGCGTTCTCATCGCTTTCTTTCTTCTCTTCCTCTTCTTCAATTTCGACAACAAGTTCTACGGCTTTCGGTGTCGGTTTAACTCTGGTCTTACCATCTACAGTCTCCATCAACACTAGTCCTTCTGTCTCGAGCTCCATAGATAACCTTCGCACAAGGGCAGGCGGTTCGCCAATAGCTAACCTAATTTCATCAAGCCCAAGACCGCCCCCGCCTTTAATCTCCTCAAGCATGAACAATATTTTATACTTCGGATCGGATTCCAAACGTTCCCTAAAGAGCGTCGCTCTCTGATTTAATGCCTCAAATCTAGCTTTAATTCTTTCATAATCTTTTTCATAGCCTTCGTTAAGTTCTTGGTAATGTCTACTTTCATTTCGTACAAGTTCAACCTCAGTCTGAAGATTCGAGATTAGGGTACGAGGCGCTGATAACTCATCTTCTAATTGAACAATTTTTGTACGTTCATTGGATAATATCTCAGAGAGTTCATTGTACGAACGTTGTTGTTCTTCAACTTTATCATTTAAGGATTCTATACGCGATGACTTGTCTTCTATTTCAGAAGTTAAACTTTTTATTTTGTTTTCTAAATCATCAACTTTTGTAGTCGACTCTAGTGCTACCTTATCTTTTTCCCGTAATTGTTCATGAACTTCTGCTATTTTCTGATTTTGTTGTTGAAGTATTGTTTTATACTTGGCAATTGAGGTTTCATACTGCTCTGTTAGATAACTATTTTGTTTTTTCTGATCCTCTAATTCCTCGTTTTGTTGCTCGATTTGAGATGTCAGTTCTTGAATCTGCGTCTCTTTTTCATTGATATTTGAAGCATATTCTCGAAGATTTTCTTGAAGAGACCCAGTTTCACCTTCTAAACGGAAAATCTCGCCCCTCAGACGCTCAATCTCTGCGTTTAAATCCATTGTCTGAAGTTCTAAGTTTCTATTTATTTCTTTTTGTGATCGAATCTCGTCTTCAAATTCTTTGTTCTGTGATGTTAAAGCTTCTATCTTTTCTGAATTTGACGCAATCTGAGTATCACTTGTGTGTAATTGAGAGTTTAGATCATTGATATGTGATTCCTTTGCGGCTAATTCGTCTTTTAAAGTACTGAGTTCCGTATTAGCAAGATTAAGTTTTGAGGTTAAGTCGTCAATTGTTTTCTTTTGCTCTTCTTCAGCTTTCACGCGCAATAGATCTGCTTCTTTTTTGAGATTCTCCAGCTCACCCTTTAGATTTTCTAACTCGCTATCTTTTTCTTGCTGAATATTTTGTAGACTTTC
The DNA here is from genome assembly GCF_019058535.1 of Candidatus Borrarchaeum sp. Classification (NCBI taxonomy): domain Archaea; kingdom Promethearchaeati; phylum Candidatus Borrarchaeota; class Candidatus Borrarchaeia; order Candidatus Borrarchaeales; family Candidatus Borrarchaeaceae; genus Candidatus Borrarchaeum; species Candidatus Borrarchaeum sp. The sequence goes on along the minus strand of NZ_JAHPYX010000216.1, from coordinate 9,842 downwards.
TAACTCTTCTTCTTTACCAGATAAGACCGTTTGCAATTCCTCAACATTACTTACATGACCCATCATTTGATTTCCGAGGTCTTCGATAGTACTCTCATATTCTTCCTTTGATTTTTCAAGTTCTCGTGTTATTTCATCAAGTTTTTCTTGTTTCTCGTTGACTTCTTCAATTTTTGAGTAATAATTTTGTTCTACTTCTTCAATTTTTTTCTCCCGCTCACTAATAGACGCTTCAAGTTCTTTTATTTTAGCTGCAGAGACCATCTCACCACTTTCGATTTGTTCTGCATATTTTTTATTTTCTGCTTCTAATTGCGTGAGTTTTTCGTCTTTTTCAGCCAATTCTTTTGTGATTTCCTCATTTTTCGAACGTTCTGATCTTACTAATTCATTTAGCTGTTCTATTTCCGCCTCTCTCTCTGCTAATGTGCCTTGTAATACTTCAGCCTTACCCGCCATCTCTTGGGCCATTAAAGCTTGTGATTCAAATGATTCTATTTTCTGAATGATCTCGTTAATATCAGACTCGCCTAACTCTCCACCCACAACACGAACTATATCCTCAATAACCGAGCGGATTCTGCGGCTGGCGTCCACAGAGATGGAACTATATGTTTTCTTAAAATAATCTACCATTGCCGTGTTAATTTCTCGAACGATTTGATTAACATCTGAAACTTCATAATTTCTCTTTGTTGTGACAGAAACAGAATTGAGACGCATCTCTTCTAGCATGTTTGACAATTCAGTTTCTAAAGAACCTTTTTGCTCCTGTAAATGACCAAGGAACTTGACAACGCTGGCCTTGATAATATTCTGACTCGACACTCAAACACCCCTAATTTTCTTTTTTTAGACGTGCAAATGATCATAAAGGTTGACAACATAATATAGATGTTATATTTTTTACATATTTTGTAAAGCATTCTCACTATTTATCATACTTCTTGCTTTTTTAGATTTTATAAGGATACCAAAATCAATTATGATAAAATGAATGGAACTTATGCCTAAAGAAAATACTAATTTTTTCTCTATACTCACGTTTAATGACTGGAACTAAACATCGTCCAATAACAAGCAATTCAGATCCTTGGTGTGATTATTAGATTCAAGATAGTTTTGAAAATATAAAGAATATAAAGATAACATACACAAATACATTCTCTATTGGATAAATACAAAAGGTATAAAGAGTGAACTAGACAAAAACACAAATTATTTGGGGATAAATTTTTGAGAAAAGAAACTGTGACGACTAATATTTATTTTAGTGCATTGAAAACCTCAATGACAGCTATTAATGCGGCTTTGTACGTGGTTTTTGGTGGATTTACAAATCTTGGAATAGTTGTATATGGGGTTAGGTTCTGGCCAGCAGTAATCGTTCCAGCTGTCTTTGCAGTGCTTTTTGGACCACTAGTAGGGGGTTTAGGGGCAGCAATAGGAATTTTTATTGCCGATGTAGTATATGGGCACGGTAATGCACTGCTAAGCATCATTGTTGGTGTCCCCGCCAATTTTATTGCGTTTTGGATAATTGGTTACGCGAAAAGAAAATTTTCATGGAGAAAATACTTTATCCTCGCTTTCGCTGGTTTGGCGGCAGGTAGCGTTTACATAGGGATTAGTCTATGGGCATTCACACAATTCTTCATCTCATACCTGGGCTCAAACTGGGGAATTGTTTTGGGACTTAGTGCTGCATTATGGACATTTGTCAGCGAGATACCCTTCCTAATTTTAGTCGTTCCAATCGTAGTAAAAGCGTGCCATCAGGCATTTCCTGAACTTTTATCAGGTAATTCCGATATTGAGGCCGGCTGATGAAAGCAAAGGCGTTTTCACCTGCAGGCATCAGTAGTTTCTTCAGCGCACAGCTCTGGGACTTGAACGGAGAACTCCTTAAAGACCCCAACTTGATCGGTTCGCGCGGCGGCGGAATTGTCATTAAGAAGGGAGTTATTACTGAACTAGAAGTACTTCCTTCACAAAAAAACAGTACTATCAACGTCTTCATAAACGATAAACTGACACCAAACGCATATACGACAAAAACTGCTATTGAACTTGTTTTAAAAGAAGTAAAGCAGGCGTATGATGTCATTATAAGGCATCAAATCGAAGTTCCTATGAGCGCAGGATACGGAACTAGTGGGGCTGGTGCTCTTTCATCTGTAATGGCACTTAATGATGCGTTAGAATTAGAATTGTCAAAATATGAAGTCGGCAAGATCGCACATATTGCTGAAGTCAAATGTCAAACCGGATTAGGAAGTGTTTCAGGAATATTGAATGGCGGAATAGTTCTAATATTGATCCCTGGTGTTGAGGGACTTTTCAATATAGAGCGAATACCTATGGATCCAAATTTTTCTGGGAAAGTTGTAACAGCATTAGTCTCTCCTATAAAAACACGAGGAGTCATTAAATCGTATGAAAAACTACGAAAAATCAACGAATATGGAGAAATTTCGCTTAAATTGATTAGAGAAAATCCGACTATTGAAAATTTCTTCAAGTCATGTAAAGACTTTGCGATCAATTCCGGCTTAATGTCAGTGCTTATTAAGAAAATGACAGATGTTGCTGTAGAAAATGGAGCACTAGGAGCTACACAAAATATGATCGGTGATGCGCTCCATGCAATTGTAGAACCGGATCTTGTAACTGATGTAGTGAAAGCGCTCGGAAATTACGTAAACAAAGAAGCAATAATAGTATCTGACATTGATCTGAATGGACCAATACTATTGTGAATGTACTGTCTTTTTAAGAATCATTGGTTTCCTTATCTTCGCTCTTCAGAAACGAATTAAACTTCTTTTTTGCACGAGATTTTAGTTGATCTAATGCCGCAACTAATTCTTCTTTTTTTACTTCTGCATCATTTTTAGCTTTTTTTAACATGTCGTCAAGGAAGTGTTTAAGATCTTTCTCCTTGATAAAGGAAACAAGATCATTAACGAGACTTTTTGGTCCTGGTGTCCTTGAAACGTAATTCCTAAATCTTAAAGAGGTAGCAAATAACATCACACATCCAAGAAGAATTATAGCATCGAATAAAATTGAAAATTGATGAAAACTGTAGATTAATACTCTAGTACTTTGACCTGAAGTAATATTATTCACAATAAAGGCATGATAGCCCAAAACTGTGCCTAAGAGCGCAATAACTGAACCGTCTTCCCAAGTTGATTTTTCTTCACCTACTTTTTGTTCATTTGTTGGTGCAAGACGTCTGCAGAGACCCTGAACGGCATATAGAGTTCCAACGGCTATGAAGATGGCGTCTACTGCAAGAGATCCCGTGCCAGCACCAATTCCATTCCAAATACATAACGCTAGGTGGTACACCACAAAAATGAAGAAAAGACCTACAATAGAAGCAAATACGTCATTATTAGATTTTTTGATCCACCAAAAGATCATAACCACGCAAATGCTCCAAGCGACTATTCCTGAAATGCCACTTATGAAATCTGATGAACCATAGCCTATCAAGAAGCCGAACCCAAGAATGAAAAATCCAGCTATACTTAGTATCGCAATAATTTTAATGGGCCATTCAAATAAAATTGCATCTTTTGGTTTCCCAAAACTCACTATCCGACCTGACCAGCCTGCAATGAAATTTCTAACAGCCGAAAATGTTGAAATATTTAGTATCAGAATCCAACCATAGAAACATGCAAATGCAAATGTTTGAAATGGTATTGAAAGAATTTGAAAGATGTAAAGCCCTAAAAGAAGCAATGATAGTAATAGGATAGCTAAGGTTATTCTTATCGTCGTACGCTTGAGTATAAAAGCGACAGCTCCTACAATAACAAAAACTACTGCTGCTACAGTTTCAATATTGATTATAAATTGAAACAGTGGCAAAGTTGTAAGATCAAGAACCGTTAAAATCGTAGAACCAAAAATAGACAGTAGCGATACGGACAGAAAAAACACAAATCGCTTCTCTGATAATGTTGCGAGTCCTCCAAGGACTGCTCGTTTGATGTACCAATAGGTAACACGTTCAATGTACGACAGAAATATCACCATATACAAATTCTTAACAAATCATAGATGCAACAAGAAGAGGAACTTAAACATTATTAAAAGCTTCTAAATTTTGACACACCTTGCGTTATAAAATTCTGCGCACAAAATTCTCGAAAAAAATATAAGACCCCAGTGGAGGGATTACTCAAGAATGCTCGTGAGGTTGAAATATGGCTGATGATGAACCCAAAAAGATGTCTGATGAGTTAAAAAAGGAAATCTTGGACAAAACAAAGACTGAAGATGAAGTAAAAGATATGTTAGAAAAACATCTGGCTGAAAAATCCAAAAAGGAACCTTCTGAATAGACACAGAACAACCATAATGCTGTAATGGGAAGCTAAGGAGACCTTAGTAATTCTCAGTAATTCATTTTCCTTTAAATTTTTTAATATTCTAAATAAGCGCGTACTTTCAATTTAACTTAGTCAGATTGCATGATTTCTTATCTTTTTTATAGTAAACAATGCCATGTGCAAAAGCTTTATAATGAAAATCAGGTGAAAACATTCATCTAACTCATTTAACTGATTACTACATTCGTTTTTGATGGTTTACTTTAAGAAAGACAACATAATGGATCTGTACGCTATGGAAGACGATGAAGAGTTACAAGAACTTCGTAAAAAGAGAATGGCTGAACTAATGAAAACGAAAGGGAGTGTAGATGCGAAAATGACAGGAGATGTAATTAAAGCAGACTCTGGCAATTTTAATGAGATTATTAATTCAAATATGCCTGTTTTAGTGGATTTTTGGGCCAGCTGGTGCCCACCGTGCAAAACTATGGAACCGATTATCGATGCACTAGCAAAGGACTATGCAGGAAAATTTGTTTTTGGTAAACTTAATTGTGATGAGGAACCTGCAATAGCGAGACAATTCTCAGTTTCTGCGATTCCAACTTTTATATTCTTTAAAAACGGATCACCAGTGAAGCAAGCTATTGGTGCGGTCGGAAGAGATCCAATCGAGAAAATAATGAAAAGTCTTTTATCGGGAGATTAACTTCTTAAATAAAAGACAGGTCTCTCCTGAAGATTTCTTCTTTAGGGAGGGTACCATACTTTCTTTTTTTCAACTTCAAAGAAAAAATATAGTTTTTAGATAGATTCCTCTCCGAGTCATAACATTCAATAAAAACCTAATTTACAAATTCAACGCCTTTATCAGCTGTTATCGTAACGATTTGAAACTCTCCACCTGATCCAGCATCCCTCTTACGAGCGGATGTAATTGCTCTTTTGATTAATTCTACGCCTTCGTCGATGCTGAGGTTATCCTTATATTCGCTTTCTAATACTCCATAGGCCATAGGCGAACCGGATCCTGTTGATGCGAATTTCTTCTCCTCAAGAATGCTACCAAGCCCTCCAAGAGTAAATATATGCGCACCTTCTTGATCTACTCCTCCAATTATTAGGGATACATAATATGGCAACATTCGGTTCTGTCCCAATACTTTTGATGTAAGTTTAGCCATTGAACGTACAGTTGGCTGTCTTCTCCAATCCAAAATACATAGTTGTGCCATCGCACGAATTTGATCTACAATCTTCTGGGCGTCAGCTACACCACCTGAAATAGTTATAGCAATATAATCAGTAATTTTGTAGATTTTTGTGGCCGTATTGCTCGCGACAAAGAATCCCATTGTTGCCTGAGATTCTGATCCGATAACAAGACCACCATTACAAACAATAGCCAATGTTGTGGTCAATCTTAAACACCTTTTACTGAAAATTTTTGATTCGATGAATTCTAATTGCACTCTATTAGATTGCAAGTTATAAAACTGTTTTTTATTAAGCAAATGCTTTTTAACAAACAATTACGAAACAATTTTAAATTGCATTGTTGTGAATGTTTGATCGCATAGTTTAGAGTTATAGGTCTGGGGGCATTGAAATTAAAGACCAAATGAGACCAATCAGACGACAAAAAAGACCGTGGACATTAATATTAGTCATATTCTTAATAGGAATTCTAATTGGTGCCCTCATTGGGTATTTCTATGGTCTTGTGGTATCTCAGGTCGGTGGCGAAACCATTAGGCTTGAAATGGTGTATGGTTCTGAAAAGCGCGGTTGGATTGAAGAGGTCGCTCCTTTGTTTGAAGAATGGTGGGAAGAAGAATTCCCTGAGGTGCAAATTGATGTTTTCTTTCGACCACTTGGCTCCCGTGAATCAATGGTCAGTGTGATCACAGGTGGAATAAAACCTACTATTTGGAGCCCAGCGTCTACTGTATGGATTCCATTAGCGAATTTAATGTGGGCTGAAGAGCGAGGTACAAGTGAAACTCTTGTTACCGAATGGGAGACGTTTATTTATTCTCCGATAATAATTGGTACTTGGGAAAATTATGCGAAGACACAAGGAATAACAGGATTCCAAAGCCTTCACGACTTAGCGATACTTCCGGATAGCGAACTTTTATTTGCGCATACAAACCCGCAGTTAAGTAATTCAGGTTTCATGGCGGTCATTCTAGAAGCAGCTGTTGCAGCCTCAAAGAATCCAGCGGAATTGTCATTAGACGACTTAAAAGATGCTTCAGTAAAACAATGGATGACAGAACTTGAAGCAAAAGCTGTTTACTACGGAGAAAGCACAGGTTTTCTCATTGACCAAGCTACTGAAACAGGTCCTAACGGATTAAATGTTTTCGTCGTTTATGAGAACCTAATTATTGAAAAGAATTTAGCTGGAGATCCGCAAGCCGTTTGGAACCAGAATTTGAAAGCCATTTATCCCGAAGAAGGAGTATTACTTTCAGATCATCCTTTTTGTATTCTAAACGCCCCGTGGGTAAGCGATAGGCAAAGATGGGCTGCAGGAGAGTTTTTTAGATTTCTACAATCTGAAGAAATTTTGGAATTGGCACCTGAACATGGGTTTAGATTATTCAGCACGCCTGAAGTGCCATCTGACGTTTTCAACTCACAAAATGGAGTTGAGTCTACCTTGACTATACCTTTGCATTCCTCTCCACAGGGAGAAGTGCTTCTTCGCATTAATGATCTATGGGAAGTCTCTAAAGCAAAAGGAGCTTAAAAATGGCGACCTCTTCGCTCAGTGAAAGAATTAGAACATTGGAACATCGATTGTCGAACCGATGGTGTCGCCTAGGCGCCGAGGGAGTAACACTTGCCTTTTTCTTTGTGATTATCCTAGGTCCAACGATTTTTGTTTTTTCAGCAGTATTTCTTGGTTGGAATGAGGTCGTCACAACAGTTTTCAACGACCCAATAGCTGGCGACATTCGATGGCAGATTATGAGAACAGCATTAATTAGAAGTTTTCAGATTGCGTCCATTGCGACAGTTATTAATATAATAATCGGATTGCCAATGGCCATCCTTATTTCCCGATATAAGTTTAAAGGAAAAGAAATCTTGGATACATTAGTGGATCTGCCAATGGCAGTTCCAACTGCAGCACTTGGCTTTAGCATATTCTTGTTTTGGGGTAGCCGTAGCGGGATTTCGGTGCTTTTAGGCTTAGAAACGGGTCTTTTATCCCGTGGCCCACTTTTGATCATTTTAGCTCATATTGCTTTTACCTACCCATATATCGTCAGATCTCTAAAAGCGGTTATATTAGGAATCGATAAAACCTATGAGGATGCAGCAAAAACCTTGGGTGCTTCGGGATTCACCACGTGGCGAACAATAAGTATGCCTTTAATGAAAGAAGGTCTTATTGCAGGCGCAATTCTTTCATTTACCAGAAGTCTAGGTGAAACAGGTGCCACGTTAATCGTAGCAGGGGTATATGAAACAGCACCGATACTCATAGTTTCCTGGAGAAAGTTATTATTAATTCCAGCAACCGCGTTTCTATCGATGGTACTTGTAACTATTGCAGTTATTATGTTAGTTTTAGTTAGAATCATGGCACGAAAGGTTGGATTTCCAATAGAGAAAGTATGGCCACGCCCTGAACAGTTTTTAAGTGGAATGTGGCAACGAAGGTTTAGAAACTCTTTGACAATAGCAATTTTTTTAGTCATTATTCTTCTGCCTAGCCTCTTTACCTTTCAATATGTGGCATTATGGTGGAGTGGCTCCCCCGCAACTGGACGTTTTGAATCAGGCGTATTTTATCAAGTGTTTTTGGCTCCTGATTTGAAATGGGCATGGTTGTTCATTTCTCTTGTCACCAGCTTACAAGTTGCAACGCTGGCAACGTTAATAAATTTGGGATTTGGGCTACCCATGGCATTTATTTTAGTCCGAAGAAAATGGGGCAAAATTAATGGTATACTTGACGCAATGATTGACATTCCACTTGCAGTTCCATCTTCTGCAATTGGTTTTTCAGCGTTCCTCTTTTGGAGAGGTATGATTAATCCAGGTTTTTGGCTTATTCTAATGGTTCATATAATCTTTACATATCCGTATTTCATCCGTCCTGTTATAGCAGTCATAGAAGGGATCGATCCAGGGTACGAAGAAGTCGCAAGAACGCTCGGCGCATCTGATCTGACGACATTTCGAACAGTCTCCCTGAGATTGACAGGACGTGGCATTCTTGCAGGTGCAATCATGGTATTCACACGATCACTTGGAGAAACCGGCGCTACAATCGTAGTAATGGGTTTATCAAGAACGGTTCCTGTGTATATTGTGGATTTAGTGGAATCTTTGGCTCTTCCTGCAGCAGCTTTCGCATCTATTATTTTGATATGTATCTCTTTGACGCTTTTGTTGATATTACGCTATATTAGCAGGTCAGCAGAAGAATGGAAATGAATTTAGAAAATCATGGAAAGCGTAAAAATGCCAGAGGTAAAATTAAGCAATATCTCAAAACACTATGATAAGGTCATCGCTGTCGATTCAGTTAATTTGACAGTTCGTAATGGAGAATACGTTACCTTACTAGGTCCAAGCGGTTGCGGTAAAACAACGACTTTACGAATCATTGCTGGTCTGACACAACCTACTGAAGGTGAAGTCATTATAGATGGAAAAGACGTAACATTTGCTCCAGCCGGTAACCGCGATATAGGCTTCGTTTTCCAGCATTTTGAGATTTTTCCATTTTGGGACGTGTGGGATAATGTAGGTTATGGTCCTAAATTGAGAGGATTAGACGAAATTGAAATTGAGAAACGCGTTTGGGAGGCATTAGATACTACAAAACTGGCAGATAAGGTTGAAAATTTTCCTGATGAACTGAACACGCCTGAATTGCAACGTGTTGGGGTCGCAAGAGCTTTAGCTACTGGCGCTAAACTTATGCTATTTGATGAAGCTCTAGGGGCTCTAGATCCAAAAGTGAAAGCCATTTTCCAGCACGAACTGCGCAAGATTGTAAAAAAGAACAAATTAACAGCAATTCATGTAACACATGATCAGTTAGAAGCTATGGCCATTGCTGATAGAATAATTGTTATGAGAAAAGGAAGAATCGTTCAGATAGGCGAACCTACAGAACTTTACTACACGCCGAATGACATTTTCGTAGCAAATTTCCTTGGCGAGTCAAATTTTATTGAAGGTGTAGTTTCAAATGTTACTGAAATAGGATCAGAAATACGATTACGCGACGGATCCATACTTAGAACCAATGAAAAGGCAATAAAACGGGGTAAGCGTGTCGTTATAAGCATTCGTCAAGAATTACTGAAAATATATTCTATTGAAAGACTTGGCGCTCTCAATTTCATCCCGGGAAAGATAATTGGGTATAGATTTCTAGGAGATAGGCACTCATATGAAGTAAAACTGGATGCAGGGGAGACAATAGGGGTAAAGGAATTTGCTCGTGCTCCACCGTCC
>NZ_JAHPYX010000215.1:0-18757 GCF_019058535.1 Candidatus Borrarchaeum sp. | reverse complement strand
ATCTAGAGGTAGCAATAACGTAAATAGACTACCAAGGAGACCACCAATGAGATAGATAGCCAGAAATGAATAAGAAGCAAAGAGTTCCTCAGCACGTTTTCCATAGATCCATAGAAAGAACATGTTAGCCCCAATGTGAAGGATATTTGCGTGAATGAAAATAGAGCTGAAAAGTTGCCAATAAGCACCGAATTCAAGAACCGCACGATTCCATTGACCCCATTGGGCTAACAGAGAAATGGGAAGTATAAGGATATTTCCACCAAGCACTCCAAGGATTACGTAGATGATGGAATTGATGACAATGAGAATATCTGTTAACGAGAGTTTGTAGTTTTCCACTTTGATCATCCTCGTTTTAGAATATTTACACTGCTTTTAACTTTTTCAATAAATATAAGGCAACAAACTAAAATGCACTTTAATTTTTTCCTTAAAATCAATTTTAGCTAAAGAGATTTATGAAAGAGATAGGATTAATCATTTATTCTTCCTTTAACTCGATGATCCATTCGCAATAGGGATATCCTTCTTGTCGAGTCTTCGTGAGCTTGTAAGTTGCCTTAGGATTAACAGCCTTGAGACCCTCTTCCTGATGTTTTTGATCGGCTGCGTCGCAAGCTCTATGCTCAGAATGTACACCAAACTCTTCATACGCCTCCCACCAGCAACAGTTATGCCATCTGAATACTACTCTTTCTGGGGTTGCCTCGACTATTTCATAATCCTCGCTCGTGAATGGGCCAGCAGACAGTAGTGATTCAACAACGTAGACTAATTTAAACGCTCCTATTGCATCCTCTACTGGTATATTAAAAGTTTTTTTAACCCAAGTATAAAGTTGCTTACCGCCTTCACCATATACCTTATCGTTTATCTCATCCCACTTTTCCGCGCCCAAGACAGGCGCGATGATTCCTTCACTCAAACCTAAAACAGGCGCGATAATTTTATCCCCTCTCAAAACTATAAATTTGACGAGTATATCACGAGTTATCTCCCAACACTTCTCAGGTGGGATTTTCTCCAATAATTCTTCAGCCATTCATGTCACCTGTTTAGATTTCTGAATGTTTACTCGTCTTTAAGCTCGTAGACCCATTCACAGTAGGAATCGCCTCTTGGTCTTGCCTTCGTGAGTTCGTGAGTCATCTTAGGATTAACTGCCTTAATTCCCTCTCCAATCTCTACTTCACAGGTTGGGAGACAAGGGATAAATTCAGGACGTACCTCATATTCCGTATATCTCTCCCACCACGGACATTTGGCCACCTTGAGTACAGTTCTTTCTCTGGTTACTTCAGGATACTCAAACTCCCATTCAGGTCCTGACTGCAATGGCGCCGTGACGTTTGCAAATTTAGCGGCATCTACGGCGTTCTCTACTGGTATGTTGAACATTTCTTGAATCCTTGGCCACCACCACTTAAAGAATCCGCCAAATATCTTTGTATTTATCTCTGTCCACGTTTCCGCACCCTTAACTGGTGAATTAATATTCTCTCCTTTCCCTATGATTGGCGCAGTGTTTTTTTCACCTTGTATCACGTGTAATGAAGTGAGAAGTTTGGCAGTTATTGCCCAACGCTTTTCAGGTGGGATTTTCTCCAATAATTCTTCAGCCATTCATCGTCACCTTTTTTGAGATGTAAAATAATGTGGGGGTATATATTATTACAAAAATAAATAGTTAACTTATTACAAAAAAGGGTATTGTAAAGTTGTGAAAGGTAGATCCACGTATCAAAACTGGAAACTAAAGATCCGATCGCTCTGAACGGGACAAACAAAACTTAAGAAGAAGAGGTAAAGATTTAGAAACACTTATTCCATCACAACTGAGTGGTATGCTTCTGTTATGGCATTGATATTTTTTTCTGTAATAGCAGATTCACCAAAAAGGGTAGATACTGCTTTAAATACTGATGTAAGTTGTACTAATCCACTTACTCGGCAAAAAGCTCCAATCATTGGCGTATTTGTTATACGACGTCCGAATTCTTTCATAGCAATATGATCTGCATCTACTGTTGCTACTTTACATTGGAAACCGTATTCTGATCTAAGTTCAGAAGGAGAATGTGTGCTATTAATGATTAGTGTTCCATTCTGAGAATCCAAACCTTCGGTAACATCCAGTAATTTCAATAGTGTTTGATCCATAACAATAACAATGTCTGGTTGATGAATTTCTGTCCGAACATAAATTGGTTCATTACTAAGTCTCACATATGCTCGGAAAGGAGCACCTCGACGTTCTAATCCAAAAAGGGGAAAACTTTGACCATACTTGTCTTCGTGAGCTGCTGCTTCTGTTAATAGTTCCGTACCTGTTACTACGCCCATTCCGCCTCGACCAAAAAGAATTATCTCAGTTACATCATTCTTATAGTTCCAGCTCAAATCATGTCACTCTCCAGTACTTCCCAGTCTTTATCAATCCGTTCCTGTATTTTAGCAATATCTTCTGCTGTAAAATGTCTAAATCGTCCTTGTGGACGAAGATATGCTTCAACAGGTTCTCTGTTCTTAGGACGGAAATTGAGTTTAAATTCACCATGCTCGATCTCGTAAAGTGCCCACCATCCAGTCAGAACCGCAAGTCGAGCCAATTCAACTGTGTGTTCTGAAGGATATCGCCATCCTGTGGGGCATTCAGCCGGAATGTGAAGAAATGCGGGTCCTAACCCTGCTTGTGTAACCTCAATTGCGCGCTTGACCTTGCCAACCCAATCAGAAACGTAAGCAATTGATGCTGTTGCAGAATAATATGCACCATTTGTTGCAAACAGTTGTGCAAGCGGCTTCTTTGGTTGTTGCTTTCCTTTTATCAATCTTCCAACAGGTGTTGTGGTAGTCCAGGCACCATAAGGCGTTGAGCCACTTTTCTGAATTCCTGTGTTCATATAGGCTTCATTATCGTAACAAATATAGATGATATTATGCCCCCGATCGATAGCTGCTGAGAGTGACTGATACCCGATATCAGCGGTTCCTCCATCACCAGCTATGGCGACAATGTTGAAGTCCTTATTTCGCCCCTTTATTCTCAAAGCAGCCTCAATACCTGAAAGAGCCGCGCCAGTACTTCCAAAGGAGCCAAAAATTGCAGGGGTTCCAATACTTGAGGTAGGAAACGGACCAGCAGTACAACTCGCAAAGCATCCAGCTGATAACATACATACTGTATTTTTACCTAATATCTTCAGGGCTTGACGACACGCAATAGCCATTCCACAGCCTGGGCATGCACGATGTCCTCTTGTCAAAAGTTCAATATCATAGGGAATATCTCGTATGGGAATCTGTTGTGACGGCATTTTTTAGATCTCCTTTAAATTGACCCATTCAACAGTTTTTGGGGGCTCACCAGTTTTTCCGACTTCAATAGCATCAGTTAATATCTTTTTAATATCATTTACAGAAATATCACGACCTCCGAGACCAGCGATATGACCCAACACTAAGGGACGTTCCTTTAAATCATACAGGCTTGAACGGATTTGGTTATATGCAATTCCTTGCGCGCCAAAAGAACAATTTCGATCAATAACCGCAAGAGCATTCATCCCAGAACATATTTTTTGTAATTCTTCATCTGGAAACGGACGAAATACGCGTAGTTTAATTAATCCCACATCTTTGCCTTCAGATCTGAGTTCCTTGACAGCAGTCCTGGCTGTGCTTGCTGCTGTACCCATTGCAACAACAGCAGTCTCGAAATCGGCATCCTGTGGATAAATATTGATGAGACCTCCCCAAGAACGTCCAAATTCCTCAGCAAACTCGTCATTCACTTGTTTGATTAATTTCTTAGCATTTTCCATAGCTCTCTGTTGAAGATAACGAAATTCTTGATAAGAACTCGTTAACGCTACTACATTTTGAGATAAGGGATTGTCAGCATCGATCTTAAATACTCCACTGTCGTATGGGGGCAAAAAATCGTCAACTTTCCTTTGAGTGGGAACGAAAACCCTTTCTCTGGTGTGAGTAAGAATAAAGCCATCAAGGCAGACCATAGCAGGAAGTAATATGTTCTTATCTTCTGCAATACGATACGCTTGGATAACTGTATCTAGAACCTCCTGATTATTCTCAACGTAAAATTGCATCCATCCTGTATCTCGTTGACTCATTGAGTCCTGATGGTCTACATTCAAGCACCAAGGCACACACACCGCCCTGTTTCCTACAAGCGCTACAATAGGGACACGAGACCCACCAGCCCAATGAAGCATCTCATGCATCAAAAATAGACCTTGGGAACTTGTGCCCGTGAAGGTTCGCGCACCTGATAGAGACGCAGTTATGCATGCAGCCATTGCGGAATGCTCGCTTTCAACTGTAAGCATTTCAGCATTTAGTTCACCGTCAGCAATTACTTTAGCTATGTATTCCAAAGCATGTGTCATCGGAGTGATTGGATATGCTGAGACTACCTCTACACGAGACAGTATTGCACCTATCGCAGCAGCTGTTGCCCCAGTCATTGTTAGCTCTTGAATCATTTGCTCTTCTTGAACTTTCGTCATCTTTCTTCTTCCTCCATCTTAATTGCCTCTACAGGACATTCATGTGCACAAATTCCACAACCTTTACAATAATCAAGTAAGACGTCAAGTGTGCCATCTTCATTCTGCACAATTGATGCATCGGGACAAAAAATCCAGCACAGAAGACATCGGATGCATTTTTTATTGTCTATAACAGGTCTCTCAAAACGCCACGTCCCTGTTTTAATATACTGGTCAGATGTTCCAGATGGGACTACGGCACCAGGGGTCGGACGGAGTTTTTCCACTTTATTCACCTTTGATGAAACATAAAATCATAGGACAAAAAGAATAGTAAAGTATGCTCTACCTTTACAAAGTGATTTTAAATAAGTTTTGTATCTAGAGGAGTTCTGACGTATGAGATAAGATAATATTCGCGTTCTTATGTTTTTGAAACCACATTTTGGGGATGTCCTTCTACAAACGCTTTTATATTAGCAATCGTTGTGTCTAGAATTCTTTCCGCCGCCTCTTTTGTATAGTAAGCGATATGCGGAGTGAAAACAACATTGTCGCGCCGCACAATGCTCAAAACTTGTTCCAAAATCTCTGTTTCCTCTTGAGAAAGTTGTGTTCGATCTTTTAAAAGCAATTCCTCTCCTTCAATAACATCTAAAGCCGCTCCACCAAAGATTCCTTCTTCCAATGCCTGTTTGAGAGCTCCAAGCTCTATAATTGCACCACGGGCCGTATTAACAAGGACAGCACCTGGTTTAATCAGTCTAATGTTGTCCTTGTTGATCATATGATGTGTGTATTTATTGTATGGTGCATGCAGAGAGATTACATCCGAGTTTTTCAACAGTTCTTCAAGAGATACATATTCGTATCCAAGCGTTTCGCGAGCAAAATCATTAAAGATAATATCATATGCAAGTACGTCCATTCCAAATCCGCGTCCGATTTTGATAGCATAGAGTCCGATACGACCAGCACCAACTATTCCTAGAGTCTTCCCTTTCAGATCAAATCCTATCGGCCCAACAGAGAAATCTTCAGCAGCAACCATTGAATTATATTGAGGGAATCGCCGCATCAATGCCAATAATAAACAAAATCCTTGCTCAGCTACTGTATTATCACCGTAGGCTGGAACATTACTCACGGGTATATTACGTCTCTTACATTCTTTTAGGTCGACATGATCGAATCCGGTACATCTGAGTGCTATAAATTTGAGATTCGAAAAACGATCCAAAGCCGCTTTGTTCGGATGGTGTCCTCTTCCCATCGTAGAGAGAACCTCTGCATCGCCAACTTCATCGACTTCTACGACATCAGGAGAACTAAGGCAATTTTCGTAGAAATATAACTCATGTCCTTCAAGGGTTTTTTGCAAGTACTCTTCTTGCCACGGCTCAACTTCATAAAAGACCATCTTCATATTGATCACCTGAATTAGTAAACGCATGCTTTTTTCTCATTTAAAAAGAATACTTTTTCCCATTTGGAAACGTCTTTATAGTTTAACTAAACGAGTTATTAACAGTAATCTGCGAGGGGTTTTAAAATAAATGAATCCTAAAATAAAAGTTGATCAGGAAGCTCCTGATTTCACTCTACCCGACACCGAGTTAAAACCTCAAAGATTAAGTGGTTTTCGTGGCAAAAATGTTGTTTTATACTTTTACCCAGGAGCATTTACGTCAACCTGTCAAAAATCTCTCTGTACCTTTCAAGATTCTCTATCAAGATTTAACGATCTTAACGCTCAAGTTCTCGGAATAAGTGTAAATGATCCCTTCACGAACAGGGCTTTTGCAGGGGCAAACTTACTCGAATTTCCTTTGCTAAATGATTATAATAGAGAAGTAACACGACTTTATGGTCTTGAATCTAAAGACTTTGCAGGGCTCAAAGGATATACAGTTGCAATGCGTGCCGTCTTTGTTATTGACAAAGAAGGGATTGTAAGATACACATGGGTATCAGAGAATCCAAAAATTGAGCCCCCTTACGAAGAAATCGAAAAATCTTTAGAGAATTTGGCTTAAGAATTAGATGTGAGTATTTTCCTTTTTTTCTAAGAGGAAAAGACTTTACCAGCCTCCAGTTGCTGTCATACCGCCGTCTACATATATTATCTCTCCTGTAATGTAACCCGCATCATCAGAAGCTAAAAATACTGCCAAATTCGCAATTTCGTCAAGCTTACCAAGGCGTTTCATCGGTGTCCTATCGATAAGAGTTTCAGCATTAAAGACACCGGTATCAATCGACTGTTGTACTAACTCCGTCAATATATAACCGGGACCGATTGCAACAACGCGGATTCTGTATTTTGCCCATTCACATCCCATAACTTGAGTGAGTGCCATTACTCCAGCTTTTGAGGCACAATAAGCGGCACGCATAGGTAAGGCGGTTTTGGCTAGGATCGAGCTGATGTTGATGATAACACCACTCCTTTGCGGAATCATAGCACGCTTAGCAGCCTTCTGCGAGCACAGAAAAGTCGCCTTAAGGTCGATATCTATTGCACGATCCCAGTCATGCTCTGAAAGGTCTTCTGTCGGCACAATCATCGCGATTCCAGCATTATTTACAAGGATATCAATCCTCCCGAAATGCTCAATAGTTGTATCGATTAAATGGTCTACATCGGTCGATTTTGTAAGATCTGCTTCAATAGCATGTGCTTGTCGTCCCAGATGCCTGATTTCACTGGCTGTGACTTCTGCTCTTTCTAATTTTCTTGAATTTGTAACTACAATTGCACCTTGTTTGGCAAAAGCTAATGCAATCGCCTTACCAATTCCTAATGAACTTCCCGTAACAATCGCTATTTTATCTTTGAGTTTCTCACTCACTGAAACACACCATCCATCAATCAAATGTATCGTGTAAATATTAAACTATAAGTCAGTTAGTGTTGTTACCACCCACCAGTTGCGCTCATGGCACCATCTACGTAAACTATTTCTCCTGTAATGTAACTGGCATCATCTGAAGCCAAAAATACCGCAGTGTTTGCTACCTCCTCAAGTTTACCATACCGTTTCATAGGCACCCGATTAAGAATATGTTCAGTAGTATAATCACCTTTGTCAAGCGATTGCTGCTCCATCTCAGTCAATATATAGCCAGGTCCAATAGCAACTACCCGTATATTATATTTAGCCCATTCACTACCCATAACCTGAGTAAGCGCATTTACCCCTGCTTTTGCAGCACAATAAGCAGCCCGCATGGGCAAACCAACGTTGCCCAAAATTGAGCTGATGTTAATGATCACACCGCGTTTTTGAGGTATCATAGCGCGTTTAGCCGCTTTTTGAGAACAAAGAAAGGTTGCTTTGAGATCAATAGTTACGGCTCGATCCCAGTCATGCTCTGAAAGATCCTCAGTTGGCGAAATCATCGCAATTCCGGCATTATTTACGAGAATATCAATTCTGTCTAACTTTTCAATTGTTGTATCAATAAGATAATCTATATCAGACGTTTTTGTGAGATCTGCTTCAATAGTATGTGCTTGTCGTCCCATAATTCTGATTTCTTTGGCTGTAGTTTCTGCTCTTTCCAATTTTCTCGAATTTGTAACCACTATCGCACCTTCTTTAGCAAAAGCTAATGCAATCGCCTTACCAATTCCTGTTGAACTCCCTGTAACAATCGCAATTTTATCTTTGAGCCTTTCACTCATAGAGACACCTCGGTAATCAATTACAAATATCGTTTGAGGGTTAAACTACAACAACAAGACTAACTGCAAGGTTCTTTTGTGCCTCTTTGTATAAAAAAACATAGCTCAAGCAACAGCTATGCTCATATTTGACCGAAAGAATAGGTTTTTTAATCGCATCTTCTAAACTAGTTCACCTACATATTTTGGAGGCAAGACTTTGAAAACAAAAGGAGAGTATATTGAAAGCCTAAAAAAACAGAAACCTGAGATTTACATGTTTGGTGAAAAAATAGAAGATCGCATAAATCATCCACTACTCAAGCCTCAAATCGATGTATTAGCGTTCACCTACGAATTAGCACGAGATCCAAGATATGAACATCTGACAACCGCCACATCACATCTCACTGGTGAAAAAATTAATCGGTTCACTCACATACAGCAATCGAACGAGGATTTAGTGAAAAAAGTCCAAATGACTAGATTATACGCACGATATTGCTGTTGCATTCAAAGATGTATGGCCATAGATGCCCTTAACACGCTGTCAATAACAACTTGGCTTTCTGACAAGAAATATGGAACAAATTATTATGATAATTTCATTGAATATATGAAATGGTTTCAAAAAGAGGATGTTTGTGCCACAGGGGCGATGACGGATGTAAAGGGCGATAGAAAGTTAAGACCCGCAGATCAAGCAGACCCAGACCTTTATGTTCGAATTGTTGATAGAAATGACGAAGGGATCACCGTTAGAGGAGCCAAATGCCACACCACTGCGGCTATTCCTGCCAATGATATAATTTTCTTGCCTACACGCGCAATGAGAAAAGAAGATAAAGATTATGCCGTTGCATTTGCGTTACCTGTGGATGCTGAGGGCATGAAATTCATTGCACGTTCAACTGTTCCAAAAAGAACAAGTAAAATGGACCGTCCCTTCGGACAAAGATGGGGTGTTACAGAGACTTTAACAATCTTGCAGGATGTATTTGTCCCATGGAATCGCGTGTTTATGGCAGGAGAGTGGGAGCTCGCAGGTCAAGTAGCCGAGGGATTTGGGGTTTATCATCGACATTCCTACTGTGGTTGCAAGCCAGCGGTCACGGACATGCTCTCAGGAACTGCAGCATTAATTGCAGAATATAATGGCGTAGACCATGCATCTCACATACAAGGAAAACTTACAGATTTAGCATGCACAGCAGAACAGATGTATGCATGCGGAATTACAGGGTCAGTCAGAGGTAAACCAATGGGGCCTGGCACATATATCCCTGATATTACTTATGTCAATATTGGCAAGTATATCGCGGGAACTCACATATACGAAGAGATTTATCGCGTCCATGATATCGCCGGAGGATTTGCGGTTACCTGTCCCTCAGGCGCAGACTTTGAAAACCCTGAAACACGCCCTGACCTCGAAAAATACATGAAAGGAAAAGCAGAAATTCCTTCTGAAGACAGAATGAAAGCATTCAAACTAGTGGAAGACTTAACGGCTCATGGATTCGCAGGCTGGCTCATGGTTGCATCATGCCATGGCGGTGGATCACCAGAAGCGCAACGAATCACAATTAATAGAGGATACGATTGGGAAACACGAAAGAAAATCGCAAAAGTACTTGCGGGCATCGAACCATTTGAAGCATTTCCAGAATTCAAAGAGTGAGTCGACTTGGCGTTTTGCTTGGTCATAGTTCTTTTTTCCGTTTAATACATTCTTTAACAATAAGCATCAGAATCTAGCCTATACCAATTTTTTTATATTAGCAAATAGATACATATATTTTTAATTCAGAAGTCTTAGGGAGGATTAAATTTGTCAGACTCGAACTCAAATTTAGGATTTGCGTCACAAAGGATGTATTCGTTAATTATTCTTGTACTGAGTATAATAGGATTTATTCTTGTTACCTTTACGCGTTTTGCAGGATTTTATTTAACAGGCTATTATAAAGGGTACCGTTATTCCTGCTTAACCTGTGAATATGCAACCGCAGTTGATAGAACGGCGATTATTCTTGCTATGTTACTTCTGCTGGGACAAATTGTGATATGCGTGAATGAGTTGTGGCCTGAGACTATACTTTCTCAGTTTCTGCCAGCAAACTTTTCAAGATGGGGTATCTTTTATTATTACGCTTATAGGCGGTGCAGCATTTGCGGCTGCATACAGTTATTATGAATGGTGGTTCGAACCAGGCTTTTACGGCGGCACAATAGCTGGCTTACTTAATTCGATTCTATTCTTCCTAAAAGGTAGGATGTAACAATCATCTTTTCTTTTTTTTAACGAAATCACAAACATTTTGTGTCTATGAGAAAAAGCTATTTTAAGTTTCATTTGAGGGGATAGTTCTACATCAAACTTTTATTAAATAAAGGCACATGAGGTGAAGTTAAGAAAGTTATCAAAGTTCTATACAAGCGTGATAGGTGATTATATTGAACTCACTGAAATATGAAGCGGTAGATAAAATAGGAATTATTACGATTAATAGGCCAAATGCTCTCAATGCTTTTAATAAAGATGTGATAGACAAATTTGACAATTTGCTAGACGAAATAGGGAACGATGGGAGAGTAAAAGTTGTAATAATAACAGGTGAAGGAGAGAGAGCCTTTTGTACTGGTGCAGATTTGGCTGGAATTAAAAACTCCACCAAAGAGGAATTTGCACAATTTATCGAAAAAGGACAAATGCTTATGCGAAAAATTGAGACTATGAAAAAACCTTTCATTGCGGCGATTAATGGATTCGCTCTTGGTGGCGGTTTAGAGTTAGCCCTCGCTTGTGATATTAGGATTGCTTCTGAGAATGCAAAATTAGGAACTCCTGAAGTTGGAGTAGGACTCATACCTGGCTGGGGCGCAACACAAAGACTGCCAAAAGTGATAGGACTAGGAAGAGCAAAAGAACTTATTTTGACGGGAAATCATATTTCGGCAAAAGATGCAGAACGTCTAGGGCTGGTTAATAAGGTTGTAACTTTCGACGAATTAATCCCGTCGGCTAACAAGATCGCAGAAAAAATAGCAAACAACGCACCTATTGCGGTGCAATTAGCAAAAGCAGCTACAAATGTTTCTTTTGAAGGAAATATTGAAGAAGGATACAAACATGAACTCGAAGCAGAAAAGAAATGTTTTGAGACCGAAGACCTCAGAGAAGGAATTCAAGCACTATTTGATAAGAGAAAACCAAACTTTGCAGGAAATTGATGTGTAACAGAAAATTCGATTTTTTATGAGGGAAACAACATGGGAAAACTTTTTCGAAATGTAGCAGTTATTGGAGCAGGAATGAGTAAATTTGGTAGATTTGATAGAAAGACGAACCGAGAACTTTGGGTAGAAGCTTTTTTGGACTCAAAAAAATCAGTGGATAATGACATTGATGTGAAGGACGTTGAAGCCCTCTTTTTAGGCAATTATTCATCTGACCTTTTCGAAAAACAGACGCATACTGCTCCGCTTATGGCGGATCTAGTTGGACTCACTCCAAAGGCTGCAATGAGGATCGAAGATGCATGTGCCAGTAGTGGTGTAGCCTTAAGACTTGGTGTTCTAGCTATTGCCTCTGGTGAATACGATATTGTATGTATCGGTGGCACAGAAAAGATGACAAACTTGACGACGACTGAAGTGACAGATGCCTTAGCAGCAGCAAGCGACACGCACTCAGAAGTTTTAGCTGGAGCTACGTTCCCTGGTCTATATGCAACTATGGCCACAGCACATATGGCAAAGTTCGGTACAACAGAGGAACAATTAATGGCAGTATCAATTAAGAACCATGCAAACGGTGCGCTTAATCCAAAGGCGCAAATGCAAAACACCATCACGGACATCATGAACAAACGCATTGAAAGAGCAAAACAAAAGGGTCAAACTGTTCCAAGTTGGGCTGATGAATATGAATTTCTGAAAAGTAGTTCAAATCCTATGATTGCATATCCATTACGATTGTTTGATTGCTCATTGATCACAGACGGGGCGGCATGTGTCTTTTTAGCATCTGAAGAGGTAGCTAAAAAGTATACAGATACACCTATCTGGGTAATAGGTAGTGGTCAGGGTAGTGATGCATTTTCTTTAGATGATCGAGATACTATGACCTCTCTGAGAGCTGCTAGGGTAGCAAGTCAACAGGCTTATCAAATGGCTGGTCTTGGACCTCAGGATATCAAAATTGCTGAAGTACACGATTGTTTCACTATCGCTGAGATTCTGGCAATAGAAGATCTGGGCTTTTTTGAGAAAGGAACTGGAGGAAGAGTAACTTTGGAAGGAAGAACCGCCTTAGACGGCGATCTGCCTATCAATACATCAGGTGGGCTCAAGAGTAAGGGACATCCGGTTGGTGCTAGCGGAGTTGCACAAACTGTTGAGATATTTAAGCAATTACGTGATGAAGCTGGGGAACGTCAGGTATCAAACGTTGAAATTGGATTGACACATAATGTAGGAGGATCCGGAAGCACTGCAGTTGTTCACATCTATAAAAGGTGAACTACCTCACGCTAAAGCGGTGGTGCTTTCTTGCTTAGTTATTTGTAATGAAAGAATTTAGTATATCTTAAAGAGAAAAAATTGGAAAAATCAATGTCTATGCGCGCTTAGTAGACCTGCATGCTTTGCAAAGTCCATAGAATTCTACTCTATGGTGTGTAAATTTTGCACCAATACGTTTTTCAAATGTTTCCTCAAGTGTTTTATCAATGGGATCTTCAAGGTCGAAAACCTCTCCACACCTCTCACAAATAAAATGAGAATGATCTGGAGAACCACTATCGAACCTACCTTGTTCCCCAGTATATTCTAACTCAAAAATAAGGCCTAATTCTTTAAAAAGCTTCAAATTACGATAGACCGTAGCAATTCCGATGTTCGGAAACCGCTCTCTAACTTTTACACAAATATCATACGCACTTGGATGAGACCGTGCCTTTTTTACTTCTTCAAGGATAATTTTTCGTGCTTTCGTTAAACGTAGATTTCTTTCCTTAAGTTTTTCTTTTAAGTGAGACTCAGATATTATGAGATTTAAATCCTTTTTTCTTTTCTGCAATTGCATTTTCCTCACTCTGAAAGATAATAAACTCTATTACTCTTAAGAATGTATGGTAGCGGTTTACGAGTGAATTTTCGTTTTTTTTATGCTATCAGAAATTATCGAACCGTAAGCCCTCATCGAGTTACCAGTTGTCTTCAATATTGAGCACTGTTGCACTCTTAGAAAAATGTGCGCTAGACCACTTGTGCTTTCGGGAGCCATTTGAACTGCCTTTATGTGCATAATTCTATGCTTTTTAAGCCTCTTTATGATGATTACTCGTCTTTGAAGAATTTCTGAATTAGATGGATGGGCCTTTTAGAATTGAATCCGTTAATTTTATATAGTTAATGATATTGATAATCATTTTCATTATGGCAGAAATTGTATTAAAAGTGCTTCAAAAGTCAGACCAGTGCGGGGGTCTGTTTGCTCTTTAAAAATAAGAATTTGCTTTTTTAGAGCATACAATTAGACTTAAAGCCTATATAGATACGGTTTCAGCCAAAAAGGTGAAAAAAATGGAGGCAATTGTTGGAAAGCCAGCACCTGACTTTAAGACGCAAGCATACATTGACAATGAAATCAAAGAAGTTAGCCTCGCGGACTACCTCGGTAAGTGGGTTCTTCTCTGGTTCTATCCTGCCGATTTTACCTTCATCTGACCCACCGAATTAGGCGCTGTAGCCGATCAATACAATGAAATTAAAGAACTCAATGCAGAAGTGCTTTCAATCAGCATGGATACAGTGTTTTCACATAAGGTCTGGACCGATGTTTCTCCGACAGTCAAGAAAGTTACCTATCCGATGCTAGCTGACCCAGACGGTGAAATAAGCAGACTATACGGGGTTTACGACGAGGACAGAAAATTTGCTCTTCGTGCAATCTTCTGGATCGATCCAGAGGGAATGATACAAGCGCTCAGTATATACAATGAACCCATAGCACGCAATACGGACGAAGTTATCCGAGTTCTCAAGGCCATACAATTCCATAAAAAAACCGGACAAGTTGCTCCTGCCGGATGGAAGGAAGGAGAACCTGGTTTAACACCCGGTATAGACCTAGCAGGAAAACTTTAAAGTGATAACCAATAATATCTGAGGGATAAGGATGATCTCGAATCTAGAAAGCGCAAATGGTTCGAGAGACAGAGGGTAGCCCCCTTTTCCCCTCAAACTTTGTTTTGTATTAACTATTAACTTGTAAACCGTCTGTCGATCGAATCGGGCCAATACTTTTTAAACTCAAGTAAAATAGAAGTAATTCTAGTCACTTTACCATTAACTCACTAATGAAAATCTTCATATTAAGTAGTTGGGCGATGAATGTATACACTTATATGTTCATATTTATCGAAGGTAGGTGGAAAAAATGACTGCTGAAAAAGAAATTTCAATGGCATCTTATCACGAGTTTTTGAATGAAAAGAAACTCATGGGGACAAAGTGTAAGAATTGTGGTAATATTGATTTACCGCCACGACAAATATGTTCAAAGTGCCAAAGTACCGATACCAAATGGCAAGAACTTGCTGGGAAAGGAAAAGTTGAATCATTCACGAATATTTATGTAGGTACTTCAGAATATTGTCAAAAAGGCTATGATATGAAGCATCCTTACGCTTATTGTGTCGTAAAATTAGATGAGGGGGCATCAATTAGTGCAGTTCTTCTCGGAATAGAGCAATCGAAACCAGAAACTGTCGAAATTGGTAAATCTGTGACCGCAAGATTTATGCCCACGAAATCTGGGATGGCCTTAGCCTTTGAGGTTGGAACAGGGCTCGAAGAAGTTGAAAAAGAGGTTGAGGAAGATTTTGTTATAAAGAAGGTCGCTGTTATTGGTGCAGGAACTATGGGAGCGGGAATTGCCCAAGTTGCGGCAGAGAATGGGTTTAATGTTGTCGTGACAGATGTTGCAGATGAGTTTCTTCAAAAAGGCCTGAATACTATCAAGAAATTCGTTACAAGAAGTGCTGATAAAGGGAAAATTTCACAAGTACAAGCAGATTCAATAATGGGAAGAATTGAAGGCTCATTAGATTTAAATGCGGTAAAAGATGCAGATATCGTCATTGAAGCTGCACCAGAAAACATGGATCTTAAGAAGAAGATCTTTAGCGATCTTGACAATATATGTAAACCTGAAGCGATTATCGGCAGCAATACGTCTTCATTGAGCATAACAGAGATAGCTTCTGCAACAAAAAGACCAGCTAATGTAGTTGGTGTACACTTCTTCAACCCAGCGCCTATAATGAAGTTAGTCGAATTAATTCGAGGATTTAGCACTTCAGATGAAACATATGAAACTGTGCAAACATTCGTGAAAAAACTCGATAAGACTGTAGTTCTTGTTAATGAAGCACCAGGGTTCGTCGTCAATAGAATACTAACTCCCATGATCAATGAGGCTATAATTGCTTTTCAAGAGGGAGTTTCTAGCGCCGAAGGAATCGATACAGCGATGAAACTTGGATTGAATCATCCAATGGGTCCTCTCACACTCGCTGACTTTATAGGATTAGATGTCGTACTAGCGATTCTTGACTATCTTTATGAAGAATTCGGAGATCCAAAATATAAAGCGTGCCCACTGCTTCGAAAGATGGTACGAGCTGGTCGATTAGGGCGAAAAACTGGAAGAGGATTCTACGATTACTCGAAATGACCGATTTTTTGGTCCTATTTTTTTGATGAAACTACAAAAAAGTCAATTTAAAAAAATGAACTTAAAATTTTGATACAGGCTATTCTACAATAAACACCTCATCATGAGGTCGTACCCTATTTTCAACTTTCAATCCTATCATCTGACCTTTTGTTGCAGAATTAATTGATTCATGTTCAATCTGCATACTCTTAACAACCTGTTCAAAATCAGTCGTCGCCCCTTTAATTTTTATCTTATCATCTACAGCCAAAGTATCACTAAGCGTAACTAAGGCCACGCTTATCTTAGAATAGAATTTATCTACAACGCCAACTTTTTTCATAATATTCACCACAATTTCTCTAATTTACCACCTTTCGTATATATCACTTTAATTATAAAAATGAAGAACAAGTCTAAGGAATAGACGATAGTGATGACGTTGTTGATTCTTTGAAATAAGCTATGACTTTTTCACGATACATTTTTAATGTAGGCATCAATTTTGATGGAGGAACAAGCAAAGCCAAGGCAAAATGCCTAGTTCCTGCTTTTTTGAATTTTTCAATTCCTTCGATACACTCGTCAGGTGAACCGAAAACAAAAAATTTTTCAACCGCTTCCATAGGAATGTCTTTCACTTGGCTTAGGAGTTCTTTAACATTAGAAGGCGTAACAATGAACTTTGCTGCATTGAATTTCTCGTTAGGTAACGTATAGCCAAACTTCTCTTTAAGCAGTCGTGGAAAAAACGCCAAAAGCATTTTTGCAGGCAGTTCAAATCTTTCAATAGCCTCATCAGAAGTTGGTGCAACAAGCGTATACATGAACAGGGCGGGTTCAATATCTTCAGGAGATCGTCCAGCATCTTTTGCATGTTTTCTAATGAATGTAAGTTTCTCTTTGTAGGCTTCAGGTGAAATATTGAGTGGAAACCATCCATCAGCCAATTCACCTGTTATCTTCATAGTTCTTGGTGAGTTAGCGGCTATCCAAATGGGAGGATGTGGTTGTTGAATTGGCTTTGGCTCAAATATGGCTTCTTGAAGGCTAAAGAAGTCCCCGTTATAGTCTGTCATCTCCTTTGTCCATAAGCTCTTAATTATTTTAAGAGATTCTTGCATTCGCGATACCGGTCGCTTCCAAGTTACACCATAAGGATCTAAGTTCATTGCTTCGCCGGGTCCAATACCTAATATTGCTCTTCCATTACTAATGATATCAAGTGTGGTTACAGTTTGTGCTAATACTGCCGGAGGTCGTCGATGAGGATCGGTAACACAAGTGCCTAACTTCACCTTTTTTGTTTTTACAGCTAAGGCAGATAAAGTATTCCATGCTTCGAGGCAATCAAAACGTTTAATCCCAATAGCAATAAGATGGTCACCCATCATAACAGAGGCAAAGCCATTATTATCAGCATACAGCGCACTTTCGTAGATCACATCAATTGGATAAAGATTAGGGCAGATACCAAATTTTATATTGTCTGAAACGTGCATTTTTTTAACCCCTAAGTGCATGGCCTACGTTGTGATTAAGTTTACATCAGTTGCCCTTCACTAAAAAATAAAAGGGAATTTTTAGACAAAAAGTCTATTATTGCTGATGAATTAAAAATCGAACCCAATCAGTCTTAAGAGAGGACTCGCAGCCCCACCGGCCATTGAACCGAAGGAAGTAAATCTTTTAAGGAGATGCTCAATATTTCTTATAATGTCAATGGCCATAGTCTTTCCTTCAATAATTCTGCCCTCAGCGTCCTCGAGGAAAACCTGCACTGTCTGAATACCAATATCTCGTGGCTCAAACGTTACCCATAGAGAATCAGCATTTTTAATCATTGTAGCAAGTATGTACACAACATCCTCATCAGATTCATCAGTAAGCGCAATTGGTTTTTTAGGAATCTCAAAGTTGCCACGTCCTTCTACAGGTACTTTTACCTTCAATTCGTTAGGTTCAAAGCCTGGTGAGATGATTCGTACAAAGTAGTCTTTCGTTTCGGGTGCGTTGTTATAGATCATCAAAAACAAATTACATTCATCGTCCTTTCTGCATACTTCACTAGCTGAAACATCCATATAAACAGGATCGTCCGCAACGATTGTAATATTGTCCATTAATTCAAGCTGTAATCTATCTACAATATCAAAAAATGCTGGACTATAACTTTCAATTAAGTCAAATATCTTGAAAATGTCGTTCCAATGAAAATAGCGTCTTCCGCCGATCTTAACACCTTGGTCAGGATGATAAAACCCTGAATTAAGATCAAGGAACTCTTCTAATTCTCTCAAGACTTCTTTATGGTCTAAAACACCGCTATATTCCAAATAGTGCAAGTAAAGCAGTTTCTCAATAGCAAACTTTACCGGTATTTCGTCAGGTTCTTCTGCCAGTATTGAGTTTATGAAACCGGGTTTTAGGCTTTTCCTGACTTCTTCAGTAAATTCATCCCATTTTAAATAAACTACTGGATCTAAATGGCCTTGAAAAACGTCACCAAAAAAGTTATCTACAAATAATTCATGTGCAGAGGGTCTATAGAAATCAGAAAGTCCTGTCACTGAGGTAATGTCCATTTGTACACTTTGCACTAGAAGTGCTCCTCCGAAGCATACTAATGCCAACCCCAGCCCTCCATAAGCTACCCACTGAGCTAAATTGACATCTACATTAGTGAAAATCATATAAACGTAAACAAGGTAGATGATTAGCACTAGAATGCTGATAACAAACAACAATTTCAAAGTGAAGATGGTTGCATCAATATTACGTTTAATCGCAACAAAGCCTCTTAAGCTATCCAGAGGTCTCCCTTTTTGTCTTTCAAGTTGAAGGCGT
>NZ_JAHPYX010000214.1:0-8181 GCF_019058535.1 Candidatus Borrarchaeum sp. | reverse complement strand
TCATTCTTCCTTGTATTTGTCATAAACACCTTTAGCTTTGTCTAAATTGCTATATTCGTATTTTTCGAAAACATCTAAATATAATAATCCTACGAATCTCTTCATGTCGTTTTCCTCCAAAAAATGTTTTAAACCGAAATGAGCGCCCCCGTCGGGATTCGAACCCGCAATCTGCCGCAAGATAAATCGTCATCAAACGTTTCTTGGGCGATCAATCTTCAAAACGTTCTAGTGAAGCATCTATCATACACAGTACGCAAGAAACAATCTCATTCTTGCAATATCGAAAATTTCTTTAGAACTCTGCCTAACTTGAGATTATGGGCGCATGTTTAAAAAAAAGAAATAGAGCGTTACGTATAGTATATTGGCTGCGTTATATCGTCGCTACTTACACATGGTTGTACATTCAACCTGTTTGCCATATTCACCGCGTCCTCTGGAGTGCCATAATAGATATAAAATCCGTATATCGCCTCTGGACGTGCGTTGTCTTCTTTAAAGTAAATATTGTTGCTATCTAAAATAACTGATGTATATCTAGTTGTCTGAACGCTTATTAAACTAACATTGTTTCCTAGATAAATCCAGCCATTAGATAAAAATAATTGACATTCTTTCGCCATAAAATCGCGTAAATTGAATATTCGTCCATTTGACATTGGTGAATATGCTATGGCGTCATCTGTTACGTTGAAATATACCCTATTTGCAACGATGTCGGATGTATTTAACTCTAGTGTTACGTAATATAATTTATCATTATATTTGGTAACGTCTAATGTATAATTCTTAAATGAACATGTAACGTTGATTGGTAGTTCTCCTGCTGTTCCCTCAGGCGTCGTCGGATTATAGTATAATGTATTTGTGCGTGTATCAATTACAACTGGTTGAGTAATATCTAACGATTGTAATAATGAATCTACAATCTTCTCCGATTCTGTAATAACATAGTTGCTGTAATCTATCGAATATTCTACTTCACACTCTCTTGGAGTCCATCCTGTTGAATCGGATACCTCAGCAAGAAGTAGTATCTTCCATAATTTATTTATATCTTCCTGTATCGATGTATTAACGCCAGAAATGTTTGACACGTACTTAAATGTCGCCTCAGCCGATAGTAATGATGTTCTGGCTTGATACCGTAATGTCATTATTTCGACATCTCGTTCATATCTATTGCGCTCTTCTCCCGACCATAAATAATTGCCGCCTTGAGTGACACATGGAATTTCTGGAATCTGTTTAACTGGTATATTTCTTTCTAAGCATACATCAACTAATTGCGAAATCGTTAAATATTGCGAATTGCGGCTATCGTAATCTCGTAATATATCTTCATACCTATGTTGCTTCTCTTTGACGTATGTGAAATCGTTCTTATTTTGATATGTATTAACTTGCTCTCCATCGTCGTAATACAACCACTTATATCCGAACGGTTCCGTAGTGCTATTATCGTCTATTTTAACGTCCCTGTTGAAAATTATGTAGGAATCGTTATTTGATTGGCAAAGTCCGTAATGTTTAAATGTATCGTTTGCATCTATATTATAATAATTATTATAAGTAGCCGTTATCATTACCAAAGTTGTATATCCATAATCTTTCATAATTTCTTTTAATGCGGGTGAATACTGCCACTCCTGACAGCCAAATATAGGACTTCGCGTAAGATTATATTTTTTTAATATTTCATCTGATATTTCAATTGATTTCCTTAATTCTAATTCGGGGTACGCAATAAAAAGTTGATCGGAATAATGCGTAACAACTAACTCCAACTGACCCCGATCATGTAGTTTTTTAAACAACTCGAAAACATCGGGGTATTTTTCAGCCATGAGTTCTATACCTAAACTTTGTATTTCGAATGTGAACGCGTATTTGGGATATCTCTCATACATCAAAAGTAAGTTTCTGATAGATCCGTTAACGATACGTTCTTCTGATATAGGATCGCCCGCTCTAAACTGCGGGTTAAAATGAAAATATGATACATAAAATTCTGCCTTATTTAATGGTACAGAATGGGTAGATGTTGTATGTGCGATAATGCTTACTACTTTTTTATATACATTAGAAACGCCATATACCTCATAGTATAGCACATATATATT
Source organism: Candidatus Borrarchaeum sp. (assembly GCF_019058535.1). Taxonomy (NCBI): domain Archaea; kingdom Promethearchaeati; phylum Candidatus Borrarchaeota; class Candidatus Borrarchaeia; order Candidatus Borrarchaeales; family Candidatus Borrarchaeaceae; genus Candidatus Borrarchaeum; species Candidatus Borrarchaeum sp. Next base: position 6,055 of record NZ_JAHPYX010000214.1, on the reverse strand, counting down.
TTCGCCAGCGTTCTCAACAATTGTTTTGCGTGCAACCTCTGATTTACCCCAAGAAGTTAGTATAACTATCTGAGTATCTACAGGCTTTGGTGTTGCGTTTGATTCGTCAACAATTTTTAATGTTACATGTTCTGGCTTATCTGATACAGAATGTAGTCTAATGTTTAATGTAATATCATCCCCAACTGTAACATAATCATCTACATCAGTTGTAAAATCGTCGATGACTATTGAATTTGAGGTATTAACGCCAACCATTTTAAATGCTAACATTTGCGTAGTGAATACGCTAGAAAGGATTACAAACGCGAGAATGCACAGAGGAATAACCGTAGGCGGTATTATCCTATATGGCGCACAATGCATTATTTTCCCTCATGTCATATGCAGTTCAGCAAGATAAATCCTTTTCGAATCTCTTGCATTTCTTAAATACTGCGTGTTTTCTTGTTGTAGAACCTGTACCTGTCCAGTAAAAACAGACGTAAATAATAAATAAAGAAAAAATAAAGATGAAAATTTTAATACATTATTTTGATATCTTGCGTCTTGTAATAATTGCTTGCCTTTATGTTGGGTGGTAGGCATGAGCGGTTGACCTCTCATGTTTACCACATAGATAGGTACTCTCAAATCCTATCTCCTCCTTTAACCTGCGTTACAGGAGGTCGGTTCTCCTCGCCAAAGTTATCAGTCAGTACTCTACGATGATCACTGAGCGTTTCCTCTCTGTTTAAACCACCATTTACAGAGCAAGGGACAAGAGAAGCATCCCTTGGTGTGTTCTTGAACTCTGCTGATAACGTAGATACCGTCATACACTATATGACCTCTCTTAGGCTAATCAACTAATTGCTCTCAGGTCTCACGGAACAAGCCCCTACCCTTTAGGGTGGTGGGGTAATTGACTCTATGTTCGTTTCTTTTTGTAAGAGCGCCTATATTTTTCGAAGTCAACAGAATCGTATACTTCTGCCATTTTGAAGAATATTGGGAAGAATTTTGCAACTTCAATGTCTTTGCTGATAAAGAAGATTGCGTTCAAACTGGATTGAGCCTCTTCATGATGTATAGCGAACCGCTTAATGTGGTCTCTGTATTTCAATAGAATTGCCCTTAATTGCTGCCCTTCTTTTGCAAGAAAGAGAGATCTAGCTGAGTACACCTCTGAACTTTTAACTAAAAATGCAGCATCAAATTTTTTGTCGATTTTAACAGTTTCAAGGTCAACTATTTCCTTGAACAAATCCTTTATGAGATGTTCTTCTTTTGGAATTACTTCTATCGTGATTGTTGCAGTCTTGCGAAGCGTTCCCATAAAAGCAAGTTTGTCTTGATCTTTTTGAAAATGATTAATTATTGGATGTAGTAGATTTTCACGATTCAATAAAACTAAGGCGACAGTAATATCTGACATGTATTTCTTTGGCACAGCATTGATTCGAAAGCCCGACCCTCCTGCGTCTTCGTATTCCGCCTTTCCTTTCACATACTTTGGAACTACTTCTTCAATCTTTTTTGTGTATTTTTTCTTCAACCTACGATTCTTTATAAACCCCACTATTATTGAGACCATAAATATTACGATTAGAGCACCAAAAATGATAATTTGGACGGTTAGAGGTATTGCCTGTATTATCTGTGCTAAAGCATCAAAAATTCCTTGTATCAGTATCACGCTCCTGATAAAATCGAATTCTTTGATGACTGCCTATAATTATAAAACCTACTGTTGAAGTTGAAATACTTATAACTACATAAGCAAACTTTTTTGAAAGATTTCATATGAAAGGAGGCATCAGGAATAGAGAAAAGCTTTTGAAAAAAATCTTACCAGCGATTGTGGGAATTACTGTAATAATCTTTCTGTCTTACATGGCAGGAAATCCCTTTTTGCCAAGAAGAGGTAGTTTAGAGAGGGCATGTAAATAAAAGCGCATCTTCTCCATCGCGATAGTATCCTGGAAGTACTTTCTTCTCCACATACCCTATTTTTTGATACAAGTTTACGGCCTCAATATTAGATTCTCTTACCTCCAAAAAACTCTCAGAGGCTCCATATTCTTTAAATCCCTCCAATGCTTCTTCTAAAAGTCTAGTTGCTATTCCTTTTCGTCGATATTTTTCAATAATTGCTATTGATACAATATGCCCTTTCTTAGTTAATTTGTAGCCTTTAAGGCTAGAAAAACCACGTTCTACTCTACCCATTACGTAACCGATAAGTGTATTCGTTTCAATATCCTCTGCTACAATGAATGCCTTCGGAAAACTTTCATAAAGACTCATAAAGAAAAGCCCTGGGTAGTTTTCAGGTAAGCAGGTTCTGTTGATGTGGATCACGGACGAGAGGTCCTGAGGTTGAAATAGGCGTATGTGTATTTGTTCCATCGCGCGCGCACCGCTTACATTATCACTCTTAAGCATTCTTATAGCTAATAGTTGATGACCACTCAAGTATTAAAACTGTTTTCCTTTGGCTAATATGATGGTTCCATCCAAAACGTTTTAAATTTTAGTGTATTGTTGAATCTCACGTGAGGTACCTCAAGTGGAAGACATTTCGTTTGATGAATTTGATGAACAAGAAGAAGAAGTTTCGCTCCTTGATGAATTAAGAACGCATGTTGAACAATATTTTACTATTAGAAATGCGTTTCAGGAATTCATGCCAACATTCATTGTTGAGGCGACAGAAACAAAGGAAAGCATGAAAGCACTTAAAGAAGATGTTGCAAGTCTTGGTCTTACGCCCTATCTTAGAAAATATGCATCATATGAACCTCTGCTAGTGCTAAGTTTTTTCAATCTTAATGAACGGGAAACGGGTTTTCCTACTAAAAACGTTCTTTTATTAATTGCCACAATTGCCACAGTATCACTTGCAGGCTATCTTCACGCAGTCGCCCTACTAACACTTAGGCCAGAGGCCAATCTTATCTTTGAAATTTTCTTGTTTGTAGTAGCTGTAATGGGAATTATTGGGCTGCACGAAATGGGACATTTCTTCTTATCCAGATGGTATGATATTGACGCCTCACTTCCCTATTTTATACCCTCAATTCCTCCGTTTGGCACATTTGGAGCATTCATTTCACTGCGAGAACTTCATCTTAATAGAGACGAATTGTTCGATGTTGGGGTCTTCGGTCCTGTTTTCGGATTTATCGTCACCATCATTGTTACTTTGTTCGGCATAATGTTATCACCTTTCCTTATGCCAGAAACAATTCAAGCAATTACCGAGCAAGGAGGCGGGGATTTTATATCACTCCCTGAACCTCTTCTATTTACTATGCTCATAAATCTGTTAGTCTCAACTGGATTGCTCGTTATTCCTACGGGGGCAGTACTTGTACTTCACCCGGTGGCATTTGCTGGTTGGGTTGGTATGTATATAACGGCTCTAAACCTATTCCCGATAACACAATTAGATGGGGGGCATGTTTCTCGATCACTGTTTGGAGAAAAAGGCCACAGATATGTAGGTATGGTTGCACTAGTAGTTGTATTTGTTGTTTTAGCATTTTTCAATATAGCTTCTGCTATCATCATTATTATGGTACTGCTGTTTTTCATGAGAGCCCGTCATCCCGGACCATTGGATGACGTTTCCAAATTGAGCTCAAAACGAATTATAGTTGCGATACTAGCATATGCAATACTTGTTATTTGTATGCCGATTCCTGAGGCTTTTATTGAGTTTCTTATGAACCCCTTCTCCTTTTTTTCACAATTTCTTTGAGCATTTAAGTTTTGTTTTCTTTGTCTACGATCAGTTATTGTGACATTAAATCAGTTATTTCGAACTAATTGTCACTTTAATGTGATATTTTGTAGTAAAATCATGTTTTATTGGCAAAAATAACTCAAGAATTTTGTCTAGTTTATTTAAGGCTTATTTCATTTTTATCGGCAGATTTTAACCAATAAATATCATTTTTACTTACAATATCTCCAAATGGGCACCTCTCCAAGGCTTTATAGGAAATGATGTCTTTTTCATCCATACACAAGGGGTTGTGTGTTATTGTCATTTGATGCAGTCACTATTGATTTCTACAAACCCGAAGGAGACTACCTTCGAAGAGTCGAACCGTTTAAGGATGCTGTTTTTATTACAGCACTTGAAGTCAAGACGATTTTCGATGAATTGCACGCTGTTCAGAAACAATTAGTTCGTGCTGATTTCATGTTTCGTTTACTCAAACAATATGAACAACGAGGTTTTGATCCCAACTTGATTCTTGATCTTATGCAGCAGGTGGTATCTCACTTGTTTCCCTTAAATATCAAGGCCGCTCCCCATGACACCCGACTTCAATTTAGACAAATCAAGAATATTGATAATCGCACTATCCTTTTTGGACATGTGGAGGAGCCAAAAAGCAAGGTGCGGAAGATGAAGTTTTCAGGCTGTCCAAGTATCCTCACTTTTGTTTGATAGTTCATCTGAATGAATGCTACACTTCGATGTAATTTAAAAGAGTGGTTTGTCTAGTGGTTTCATTCTTCTGCAAATTAGAAAAACGAATTCCGGTAAGACGGACTTTTCTTCTTTCATTCAAAAACTCCCTAAGAAGTCCAAAAGCGATCTCCATAGCCTGCTGTTCGTTTTGAATGGGATAAGGCACGGATTTGCTTCTCGTAAAGGTTTCAAATCCTTCAAATCGAATTGTGATTCCTACCGTTTTATAGAATATCTTATGCTCTCTTAAATATTCGTGAATTCTCGCCGACAGCGTTTCTAATGTTTTCAAAACATCTTTTATATCGGCGGTATCCTGATTAAACGTTCTTGACTTGCCAATAGATTTTCGTACATAAAAATCGCCTACAGGATTATTGTTCATGCCATGAACTATTTCCCAGATCATTTTCCCATATTTACCGAATAATTCAAGCATTTTCGGTAAGGGTGTATTTAAAAGATCTCCAATCGTGTATATTCCCTTCTCATTGTAGTATTTCTTAGTGTTTCTACCGACTCCCGGAATTTTAGTGATGTCCATGTCTTCTACGAACGATTTCACATTTTCAGGTTCGATGATTGTAATTCCATTGGGTTTATTGTGCTCAGAAGCAATTTTTGCAAACGGTTTGGTAGGTGCGCATCCGACTGAGCAAGTTATATCTAGTGTATCATACACTTCTTGGCGTATCCGCTCGGCGATATTTCTGCTCTCATCATAATCCGCACATACACCTGTAAGATCTAGGTAACCTTCATCAATCCCTGCTTCTTGACACACCGATGAATACTTCTGAATTATGCGGAAGAACTGTTCTGAAGCTTCAAGGTACTTATCGAAATTCGGTAACACAAATACCGCATCAGGACATAATCTATACGCCTTAGATATCGGCATACCAGAGTGGATTCCATACTCTCGTGCCTCATAAGAACACGTAGAAACAACACCTCTTCCTTTTCCCCTTTTAGGATCCGCTCCTACAACTAATGGCAAGCCTTTATACAGTGGATTATCTCTCACTTCGATAGCGGCAAAAAAACAATCAAGGTCGACATGAAGAATAATACGCTTCATTTTTTCCAAATATGAAGAGAATGAAGTAATCGAATATATAGATAGGGAGACTGGCATAGAAGTGATAAACCTAACAGGATTCTTATCCCTATGTCAACTCTTTGCTTCTTTGATTATTTCCTCCACGTTTTCATAGGTTCTTTCAGGGACTAATTCTAAGTAATAACTCGCATGTACTCTCTCTGTCTCCGATTTATCGATAACTTTCCAACCCTGTTCTTCTAAAAGCCCCTTTTTTGTTATAGGGAATTTTGTATCTTCCATCAACACTTCCCGCAAAGATTCAAGACCCAATTTCTTTGTGATTCTAGGAAAAGAACCAGATTTTAGAAAAACCTTTAACCGCGCCGCATCTTTATACATTCTGATCCCATGAAAGGCAAGCATGATTTTTCTTGCTTTTAACTCCCTTGCCTTTTGATTGATTTCTTTGAGCTCGCTATCAGTGAATTGATACAGGGTGTGGCGCCCCTTTCCGAAGAGTCTTGAGTACAACACATCTGACT
>NZ_JAHPYX010000213.1:0-12679 GCF_019058535.1 Candidatus Borrarchaeum sp. | reverse complement strand
GTACTGTTCTCACATAAGAACACGGAGATTACATTCTCATTATCGGTTACTGTAGCATTAATCCTTACTGTTTCATCTGAAGTCGTTAAGATAGAATCATTTACATCAGCAATTTGGTTATGGGTAATGACTGGGGGCTCATCATCAATAAAATAGCCAAACCACCAATATAAGCCCAAATTATCGAACCTGGTAGGATTAGCAACATTTGTATCGTTAGCGTACCAGTAGTATTGAATAATTTCTCCAGCTAATACAGATGAAACGTCCAAATCCACATACCAGGTTGTCGTAGCACCGTCCTGTATCGCTGTATAGTTCGCAAAGGAACCTGTGACATTTGCACATAGCAATACAGATTCTACGCCCTCATTATCGGTCACAGTTGCGTTAAATCGTACAGCAGAGTCACTAGTCTGTGGTGTGCTGTCATTGAGATAGTTGGAATCGTTTGCATGGATTAACTGTGGAGACTCGTCATCAACAAAATAACCAAACCACCAGTACAAGCCCACATTATCGAACCTTGCAGGATTTGCAGCATTTGTATCATTTGCGAACCAATAATATTGTATAATTTCTCCTGCACTTAATGCTGAAACATCTAAATCTACGAACCATGTTGTTGTGACACCGTCTTGTGTTGCTTTATAGTTTGTGAATGAACCTGTGGCGTTTGCACAAAGGAACACTGATTCTACACCGACATTATCTGAAACAGTAGCGTTAAACCTTACAATATTGTCACTTGTCTGCGGTGCGGTGTCATTAAGATAATTAGTGTCATTTATATGGATTAAATTTGGCCCTGATAAATCGACAACTACAATTGAATAATTAGCTCCACCATTGTCTTGTATCTGCCAAACTCCTGCAGTATCATTTGCATAAAAGAGCCACATAAAGACGTTTCCAAGACTAAGCGAGGAAACGTCTGTGATATTGAAATAGAAATTAGTAGTGCCATTAATTGGCATTGTATAATTCTGCCATGTTCCTGACGCATTATGCGAGATGAAGATCGTATCAATGCTAGAGATTCCGTCGGTAGCTTGTACACTGATATTAAGTGCTCTTGTAACTCCATAATCTATTTCTGTAGAATTCATATAAGCTGTTGATTGCACAAAGACAAGATTAGGAGTCTCATTATCCACATAAACAAAAACGCTTGAGACATTCCAAGCGCCATTGGTGTTATTAGCCCAGATTGTGAAATTATAGCAATCCCCATTTGAAAAAAGGGGATTTGTTGTATCATTTATTATACTTATTGAAGTAGTCGTCAAACTCCCAGAAAAATCAGCCTCCTCAATTACTGTTTCATTTCGATAAACAACGTAGTGATCTAGGAATCCATCTGTTGTAGAGATATCCCAGTCAAAAGTTTGTATGCCGGAAACCCAACTATTGTTTTCTGGCGGCGAAATATAATCAATGTTGACCGGGTCAACAATAAAGGAATAATATTGGCCAATATTATCATTAACTGCATGTGCTCCGAGCGTGGTATTGTAATAGAAATAATATTCAATATATACCTTAGTGTCCTGTCCTGGTATTGTACCAGAATAGATGTTATCTCCAAAATAACTAGTCATAACAGTCGAATCATTGTGTTCTGTCCAGTCTCCATTAATCGAATAGACAAGAATCACAGTATCAATATCTAGATTATTAGAAATAGTCGCATTAATTTGGATATCTTCATCGGGGATTGGCACATTCGGTACTCTTTGCGTAGCAGGATTATGACTAAAACTCGCCTGTAAAATATCTATGGAGAAGAATATGGCTTCTTCATCACTTAAAGCATATGTGATTCCTGTTGTGGTATTTCCAAACCCCTCAATTCGATATAAAGACCCATCTTTCCAACTGCTAACATTTAATTCGATAGTATATGTTGGACTAGCAAGAATCATATTATCTATGACAATTGAACCTTGTGATCCTTTTGTTTCGTTTACTACACGATACCAAATCGTATCCATAATTGAATCAGGATCTTTACAATCAATGTTAATCCAAAAGGTATTGTATTGGAAGGAATTGTTTAAAGGCTCAACCCACTCAAGTTCAATAGATGGGACATCATTTTCATCCGTTGAATTTTGTGCTGATGATTGTGTATCTTGGGTATCCACCGAAAATTGAGAGACAGAAGAAGCGACATCCAAAATCCCAGAATACAGAAGGTAACTATTATTAGAATTAGATACTTTCACATTTACTGTACAATAATCAGAGCGCCCAAAGGTGTCTAATGTCTTCACAAGAATTTTTTGGTCACCATCAGAAAGGCTTTTTGTATTCCAAGTAAAAATATATGTCCCGAAATAGTCGTCACCATCCTGTTGTTCCATCAAATTCCAAGATACACCTTCATCAAAGCTAACCTTGACATAACAAAGTGGATGCCTAGATTCTACTTCTGCTTCAATTTCTACGGTTCCAGAGACCGATTGGTTGTTTTGTGGATTGTACACATTTACTTGGGGGGGCATTCCGCTAACAACAACAAAAATTGCCATTCCACTTAGAAGCAACACTAATGAAAGAGTTAAAATTCTAAGTTTTGTAAATCTCATTTTTTTCCTATGTTTTAGACTAAAACGTTGGAATGAATGATTAAATGAATGTAAAAAACCTGTGACGACAAAGGGGGCAATAATCCAACAAGCTAATGAGAGAATCGGGAAGTAAGTTAACATTTTCATTATTGAAGGGCTTAAACTAAATGATGAAGGCAAAAGATAAATTAACAAATACTTTGTCAACCAATATGATCCCTTCTCTAAATGTGAGGGATCCATCTGTAAAAGAGTTATCAAGGCATGCCCCCAATATAAACTAAAGCGCTTTAATTTCTTTCAGTTTGACTTTTCTCTCTTCTCAAAGACTTTATTTATATAATTATGTTTATTATAGAACTACATCAAATATCTGAGCCAAAAAAAAAGATCTTATCGCATAAAGGGGATTCTCTGAGGGCATAAGAAACAATTGTACAAATTATACAATCGAAAAAAGAACATTCTCTCATTTCCTAACTACGTCTGCTTTGTTTTTCATGTTGAGTTACTTTAGATAAATAAAAATTAGCCATAATCAAAAGATAAGATATAATAAATTAAATGGCGCTATAGAAAGAGGGAGATAATTTCATATTAAAATTTAGTATTTTAGGATGAGTATTCGACAATACGGTTGTAGTGAATACTATGGGGATTCTTAGTAAATTCAAGAGATTTATTCAACAATCAAAGGACAAATCCACCAAAGATTTGTTTAATAATCTACTAACCGTCCTTTCGAATCCTGAAGATGAATTTGTCTATGTCAGGACATTATCTTTAGTGGATGAGAGTCATCCTGACCCAATTAAAGATTCAATTGTCGAGAATCTCAAACTACACTTGAAAGTCATAAGCGGCGAAGTTGAGCAAGAGGAAATTTTAGATATTCTTTTTCAACTTAGTCAATCATGGGATTTACTTTCATATGACCTAGATAACAAAGGAATGCATAAAGAAGCAAAAATAGCAGAAATGTTCAAGCATCTCACAGCAAATGTTATTGAAGTTCTAACACTCCAAAAAAATACTCCATTCCGCTTAGCTCGATGTGCAGAAATTGCAGAAGAATTTTTTGAAAAGGATCTTTTGAAAAGTTTCTGTTACACAACTGGAGTTTCTTTTCTTCAGTTTTCATCTCTAGTCAATGATGATATTACCAAAAAGAACTTCTTAGAAGAAGCAACTCACTATCATAAACTTGCTATAAGTCTATCTGAAGATATTGACGAAGCGTATGCGTTGAACTCTAATAGCCTTGGAATCATTTTTCTTCAATTAAGCGAAATAGAGATGGATAAAACCAAAAAAAGAGAACTTGTACAGGACGCAATTAATAGTATGAAAGAAGCGCTAGATGCAGTGTTATTACTTTCCGATATAGAAAAAATCGAAGATTTCTCAATTTCAGTCGCCCATGCTTATTCAAAACTTATTGCCCTCGATGTGAGTCTCAGAATAAAAAAAGACGCTTATCAGGCAATGATTAAGTATTATCACAAAGCTCTTGAAATTGCACAAGAAAAAAACAAAGTAAGTGATCAAATAGAATATGAATATTCAATAGGATCAATTTTTCTCTATTTAGCAGGTATTGAAAACGATATAAAGAAAAGAACTGGGTATATATCCGAAGCTGAGTTGTATTTTCAGAGAGTTACCGAAATTGCTCAGAAGCATAAACATCTTGAAGGACTTCAAGATTATCTCAAAGGCCTGGAAGAGTTTGGCTATTCTTTGTTTTTAGAAATAGTCGAAACTGAGCCTACTATCGAAGGAAAGAAAATTTTACTCGAAAAACTCATTCGAATCCGAGAAAACACGTATCAAGTCAATTCAGAGTTAAAATCAAGTAACAAAAGAGAATTACTGCAAGAAACTAAGACAATTAGTGAAATGTACGAAAAACTGACTAATATGTACTTAAACCTTAGTGCTAAGAGTATGACACTAAGAAAGGCAGTAGAATTTCAGTCAAAATCGTTAGAATATGCTCTTGTTTTGAAAGACATAGCTGAGGTTAGAGAGAGAAGCAATATTCTTTCAAATCAAATAGAGTGGTTGATAACTGTAGAATCTAATATTTCAGTAATGCAAGACCTTTTAATGAGTGCTATTCAAACATTTAAAAATCTGCTGAGCATAATTAACACTTTAAATGATAAAACTGTGGAAGAAGTTAGTTATTGTACTTTAGCATTGCTCCAAAGCGTATTTGCTGTAAATGAACCAGATTCTGAAGAAAAAAACTCTAAATTAACTAGCGCTTTGAACTTTTCCTCTGAAGGATTGAAGAGAGCGATAGAAAACAAAAATGCACAAGGAATTGCTCGCAATTATTATGTCATGGGAACGATTTTAACTAACGTATTATCTTACACTGATCAACTACAAAAAGAAAATCTTTACATTAAGGCAAAAAACTGTCTCTATGAGTCATTAAAACTATCTTTTTCAATGAATGATGAAAAACAATCGCAAAAATGCTATCAAGTTCTCGGTAGGTTGTCAATGAGTTTCAGCAAAGTGTCTGAGGCTCAAGATAAAATCGAAATAATGGAAGAAGCTTTAGGCTACTGGGATAAGGCATTAGAAATAGCATTAAAATTGAATGATTTCGTTTCATTGCCTATTTATTCATTTGCAGCAGGGAAATGCTGGTTCGCTTATACTAAGCTAGAAAACGATCCTAGAATACAAAGCAATTATTGTTCAAATGCCTTACAAAAATTTGATGAGACGATCAAATATGGTAGAAGGTTAGGAAATACAGATATCATGCTTAAAGCTAGTGAAAATATGCTAGACGTAATGGCTTTTGAAAATAAGGTGTTATTAGAGACTAAAACTCAGATTCGGACCTTTAAAATAGACTAGTGGACTAGTCCTCTTAATTTAAGTGTTTTTTGTTCTGTATCATAAAAAAAGAGAGGTTTTGAAATACTTCTCTAGATTGTTCAAGTACCTACTAAAAGCCTATTTCATGTGTAAAGATGTTCAGGGGGTTTATTTACTCCAAATATTCTGATAAATTCTTTATGCACGTAGAGTGGCTTAAATTCATACATTATCAGATTCCAATCGATCATTTCTCTAATGAAATATTTCATTTCGAGTTTAAATGAAATATCATCATCCTCAAACCATTTAATATATGGCGCTGGAGGCAAAGATATCACTTTTCATCACCTTCATTGTTTATATTGCTTGAAATCGATATAAGTTGATACAAGTTTGATTGCGAAATTATCTAATCATCAATTTTTCGAATTCTTCCATTTTATCTAACAAAGTAATCCGAAGTTCTTGTAGCATCGTTCTATACTCTCTAAGAGTAGAAACTAAATTCGCTTGGATATTTACAAGTGAAACTTGTTCTTCCTTTAGTGTTCTGAGTTTATCACCTAAATCTTTGGAAGAGTTCTCCAACATCTTCTTAACACCAACTAATGTACTTGAGTCTAATGAAGTACTTTGTGTTGGTAAAGCTGAAATAATCGTCTTTTTTGTATTGTCTATATCTAAAGATATTGCTTCTAGATTTTTTGTTAACCTATCAACATATGCAATTTTTAAGCTATCAATCGTTGAATGTAATGTTTTGAGACTTTCTTCGGAGTCGCTACTTACTGTACTAAAGCTTTTTATTAATTGATCCAATGAATCATTTACTCGGCCTTCTAGAACCTCAAATCGACTTGAAAGTTCATCTCTTAATGTTTCAAATTTCCAGTGGATCGTGTCATAAATCTCAGAGATCTTTTTACCTGATTCTAATTGATTTTCCTGGGCTTTATTAAAATCAGCTACTAATTCACTTAAGATAGTGTATGTTTTTTCGAATTCATCTAATTGACTTGAAAATTCTGCCGTATATGTTTCTCTCATATTTTGAATGTTTTGATTCGCTGACTTCAAGTTCTCAATAATTTTATCTCTTGATTCAGTAGATTCAATTATCATCTGTCTTAAATTCTCAAGAACAGTATCTTCTGTTGCTTTAAAGCGATTTAACATGCTGGTATCTAAATTTGACACTTCTTTGGAAATCCTTTGGTCAAGTGCTACTAAATTTGCAGTTAGTTCTGTTTTGTCTATACCATATCCTTTAGTATGTTCTTCAAAGACTGTAGAAAGGTTTTCAGTCATAGAAATCATTTTTTCTAGTTGAGTGCCGGTTTTATTCCTAACATCATCAAGTTTAGCAACTAAATCTATCTTCAGCTTGTCAATCCCTTGAGAAGTCTCTTTCTTGATAAGCGAAATTTGGTTTTGAGTATCCTCATTATGAGAGCTCAATTCAGTAAATTGGGATTTCAACAATTCAACTGTTTGGCCAATCTTTTTTTCTAATTGATCAGTCTGACTTAGTATATCTTTACGAAGTCTGCCAGTTTTTACGGCGCGACTCTTATTATATTTCTCCATCGTTTTCATTATTTCATTTAACGTCTTATTTATTTTATCAAGAGTTGTTCCGTTCTTACTAACATCTTTTTCTACCTTTTCTATCCGTTTAATGATATCAACCATTTTACTTTCGATTAGGTCATCTTCGCCTTGTTTTTCTTTCGACGACAAGTATCTCACCAATTCAAATTAAACTTAACTTTGAGTATTTTACTATAATTTTTTGTATTCTATTTTGGATTTTTTGATAGAACAGAAATTCACATAACTATTTACTTGCTAAGATCTATTTCTACTGAGTCTAACCTTTAAAAACTAAATAGACAGATCAATATAATATCCAATTCGTTAACTTGATGTAGAAATTTTTGTAGTTCCTATTTGTGATTATAATGAAACACAGTCGTATAATTTACAGGATATCTTGCCTATTTATTATCATTGGATTGATGCTATGTTCATGCACAGTCCATGCTGTGTTCTCAATAGATGGTTCGCAATCCAATTCTACATCGATAATTTCAAATGACGTAAGCGATCACCCTAAAAGCTCCACAACTGTGTCATCAATTAAATTTTGTTCTTATGTTAAGGGAACTGGTAGTTATACAGAGGTTGACGATGCTATCTTTACACCAAATGGTCGGTTGTTTATTTACTTTGAAATCTATGATGCTTTTCGACATCAAATTACAACTACTATTACTGTAACAGCCCCAGATGGTTCAATCTATCTTGAGGAAACAGAAAAAGAAAGTCCACTTTTTTATACTTATGCAAAGTGGTGGGAAAAAGAAATTGATAGCTTTGACTTTAATGGGGAATATCGAGTACAAATTCAAGTTACTGACAGAACTAAAAACCAAAACTTCATTGAAACAGGATCCTTTTTTGTTCGTGATGCTGCACCTTTAATTGCAATAACTATGGAAGATCTTCCTGTGCAAATGGGCATAGGTACTTATCAGAGAATAAAAGTTAATCTCTATAACTTGGATCCGAGCTTCGTTGGAACGTCTACTATAACTGTTCGTCTGTCAGGTTCTGCTTTTGGTTTTCCTGATGGCAATGCAAGAGCCATCACATTGGGACCCAATGAGCGCCGTGATATTTATTTCACTGTTATTCCAAATAGTTTTGGAATAAAAACCCTTCGTGTTGAAATTCTGTTTAAAGAAAATGTGATTTCATATGAGGATTACTCCATTTCAGTTACCGTTGGGTACATATATGCAATTCCAATTGCAGCTATTATTGGAATCATTTTAATCTTCTTCTTTAAAAGATCGAAGCCACAGATTCAAATTACTGAGATGAAAAGTAGTGTTATCTCGTCTATAGACGAATCTGATGAACAAGATGTCATAAAAGATGACATTCTACCGAGAGATATTTCTAAAGAAATTACAGAACCTTCACCTACTGAAACGATATTACTTAACAGAGAAATGCTCTCAAAGTCTCCTATAGATCATCAATATGAAGATTCGAATACAAAAAAATATTTTGAGTTAGATACAACAGCAAAGGACACACATAAGAAACTTGTTAAATCATTAATTAAGCATAAGAAGGAAGCAGAAGGTATCAAGCTCCCTAAAATAGAAAAAGAAATTCTGAAGAAAGAAATTCTATGTGCAAATTGTGGTAATTTAATGCCTGAAGGTACGTCAGTCTGTCCCGCATGCCAGTCGGATCAGATTTCATGCCCTATTTGCTTAAGACCTATTATTTTTGGTGAGAAGATAATCAAATGTTCTTATTGTGGAGTTTTTTCTCACGAAGATCATTACATTCAATGGGTAGCTACAAAAGGATATTGCCCTAAATGTAAAACAAAAATAAGGGGTTAAGATAGATTATTTCTTCATTCTAGTCGCTTTTAAAGAATGTTAGTTGCAAATGTTTTTCTTCTTTACTCCAAATAAATGTTCCATCGATTTCTAGTCTCTGAAGTAGTACTAAGCGAAAAATCAACTTCAGTATGGATTCTCTTGAGAAATTATACTTACTAGTAAGTATTTCAACTGTTGATTGTACACCGTTACAATTCAATTCTTTCAAAAGACTTTCAGTAGAGTTTACAACAGTGTTTAAGGCAGTTTTGTTAAGATTCAAACAATCACAAAGCGCAACAAAAGCTTCTTCAAATTTTTCTGCATCTATTAGAGCTCTTCCTTTTAATAGAGCTTTCTCAATTTCTCCAGAATACTCTTTAGAGATATTAAATTTCAGAATGTCAAAATCTTTTAGGATTTCCTGTATACGAGCAGTTGTTTGCTGGGAATTTTTATAGAGATCTTTTAAGAAGAGTAATGCGTGTTCATCAATTTCTTCTTTACCATCCGCACTTTTTCTTTGATTAATGATCTCTTCATACTGTTCCTTCACAAGAGCATTTTCTAATTCAGAAAACAGTGACTCTTGAGCTTCTAATTGTGTTTCTAAATCAAGAGTTTGTGACAACGTAGGTGACTTTTCGATAAATCTTTTAATATACTCCACTGATTTTTGTATCGCTTTTATTGTCTCTTTTGCGTCCTTCTGAATCATAAGTCTTTTCTGTATTTCCTTGTAGCCCTCGACGAATTCTTTTTCGTCTTTTAACATTTCAAATTGTTTTGTCGCATTATTATAGTATTTCTCAGCCTTTTGTATTGCGAAAATTGTAGCATAATCGCTCGCTAAATCTAAATTTTTAGAAATTTCATTGATCTGTGATAATATCTTTTCTTTCAAAGGATCATTAAGTGCAATTTTTGATAAGTATTCATCCTCAATTGCTTGGATTTCTTCAATCTCTTTGATTACTGAATCCATTAAGTTATTTCTTTTCTCAGAAATGAGTTTAATTCTGTTTTCTAGATTTGTTAACCTTTTTTCTATTGATTTATAGCGTATGAGTTTCTCAATGACTGGTGAATAGTTTATTTGTTCAATATGTGTCTGTAAACTTAACAATTTATCTTGAAACAAATTCAACAACTGGCCTGGCAAATCTTTTTTTATTCTTTCAATTTCTTCAAGAAGCATAGTCTTTTTCGCTTCAGGTTGAACATCATGGTAATAAGGTCTCGGGATCTGTTCATCTCTAATTATTACTCCTTTTCCTTCCATGAGTTGAAGCAAATATGCTACGTTTGTAGAACGTGAAGGGACACAAAAGAAATTACGACTGAGTTCAGAGATGCCTAGCGCTCCTTCGCTTTCAGCTAATAGATTATAAAGCTTGTCTTCCCACACTGTGCTTGTTTTAAATCGAAACTTTTCATTAATGTTCTCCAAGAGACCCATTTGAACAAGGTTTTCAATCCATTGTTTGCATGCCTTCTTATCAACCGTTATTTTTTTGGCATCTTCTAATTCAAACAAATCAGTCAGAAAGTTATTTGCTAGTTTGCCAATTTCTTGGCCCATTTTTTTTCCAATCCATAAGTTTGGAAGGATTAGACCAATCTTTTTCAAATCTTCAATCATTCTTGCAGAAGACATGGCAATTTTAAGACGATCCTCTAATTCTTGTACGACTTCTTTCTTTACATCTGCTGTTAAGCCTTTACTATTAAGTTTCATTATATGATGAAATGTTTGATCATCTAGTTCTCTTACTAATAGCAAACGACTAATCGGAACTTCTCGATATGTTTTTCTGTATTGATCTGAAATAACCGGCCCTCTAGAAAGAATAAATGTGAAGTCTGATTTCCTTTCCGTCATAGCGTCAAGTATTTTAAGTTTATTAAATTTTAAAGAAAGCATCGTTGATTTTATGCTTTCCTTTGAAAGATTAACACAAATCAATACCTTTGAGCTAATACTTGGATTCTCTTTTGTACTAAATTCGAGAGAGAACACTGCTTTGCTATCATCAAGAGTAGAAACTTTGCCAAAATTAACTGATCCAAATATAGTCTGGAAATAATTCTTAAAACTTGATATTGCAGCTTCAATAGATACTTCTGGTTCAAGTATGACTGAAGATTCATCCTTCTGGAGCTCTACAGTAGTTAATATTGGTTGTTTCTTTCTTTTTGATACTTCTTCAAATTTTATCCCACTTCGTATGAATTGACGTTTCACTACTCCTTCTGTTATCTCCTGAATCTTCTCTAAAGCGGCTTTGTAAATTAGAATTTGACAAGCTTTGAGTACTCGTCTTGAGTTGCCTTTCAAACTCTCATGAATGAAATGAATTGCATCATCTGAAAATGGATAACATCCTTCAATTTCTGCAGTTCGTGTGCTTGATAAATAGGAAAGAATCAATTGTTGAGTATCATCTGCAGAAATAAGAGGCGGGACTTCTATATGATATAAGAACCGCTCAGGCAACGCTTTTTGAAATCTAGATACTGCATATTGCCAGGCTTGAGGAGAAACTGACAAAGTAATCATAAACGGAATGTGGTGAATTTCAGTTCCTTTGTGATAGATGCGCCCTATATTATCCAAGAACTCACGAAAGTCGTGTAATCGTGCCTCACGCTTCTCTAACCCTATAACAAGCAGTTCTTGTTCAACTTCATCAAATGCTAAATGAATGAAGTTATATTTTAGACGCTCGACTAGATTCTTGCCAACTAAATTCAGAATCATTGTTTTTCTAAGAAGTTCGTTATTAATATTAGAAATAAAGCCTGATTTTGTTACTTCTTTGATTATTTTTTCAGTGATTTCTTTATCTGAGGGTTCTACAATATTTGGTAAGTTTTCTAAAATTTGAGTTAGCTGATCTTTGAAAGATCCTTTAAATACATGCCGTAGTCCAAGTCCTTTGATTTCAGCAGGAAAACCCTCAGCATCGTAGTTTAAATTGCCTTCTCGTAATTCTTGATTAAATTTCATTAGTAATGTTGTCTTACCAACACCAAAATCTCCATGAAGTGCTAAGGCTCCTGGTTTTCCATGTAAAGAAACATTTATTGCAAGATCCTTTAAAGCAGACATTGCCCCTTTTTGGGCTGTCGTCAAAGTAAAAATATTTGATAATCCACTGGGAAGAATAGGAAAAGGATTTTCATTTAGATAAAATATTTTGTAGGGATTAATGAATTGACCCCCCGTAATTTTTTAACAATTACCCGTCTTTACGTTTGTCAAGGTATTATCTAAGTATATCGCGTATCAATATAATCAATATCCCCATAGTATTATAATCTTACGATTTTCGTAAGGACTTCTAAATACTGAATTTAGAAAATCGCTAATTTTTCTGCACCAAAATAAAAATTTCTTATAATCTACTAAAAATCAATCTTGTTTTGATTTTGTATTTTGATCTTACCTTAATTCCAAAGTTGTATTAGCTTAACTCGGCTTTTTCTTAGAAATAGCTCAGTTTTTTGATTTAATTCTTCGTGAAATTTATCTATCAATCATCAGCGAGTCTCTCACTTTACTTTCCCTAATTTTAGCTTTTTTCTTTTGTGCTTGTTCTACTAGCATATTATTTAGTGTTCTAAAAATAAATTCTACATTTTCCCCTGTTTTTGCTGATGCTTCGAAAAATGGACAGTCTATTTCCTTTGCTATCTTTTCTCCTTCTTTCGAAGAAATTATCCTTGCTTCCTCTAAATCCGATTTATTTCCAACCAGTATGATAGGTATCCCTGCGCTGTGCTTTTTCACTTCTTGATACCATTTTTTGACATTCTTGAATGATCCCTCATTTGTAATATCATATACTATTAACG
>NZ_JAHPYX010000212.1:0-43042 GCF_019058535.1 Candidatus Borrarchaeum sp. | reverse complement strand
TTTAAGCATAGACAACGATCAAAACGATGAATTTAGAACTCAACTTCTTCTTCAAAGCGGTCCTGTAACAGTAAGACTTACAAGCACACAAGGTGAATTTTTAAACATCAAATATACATTCTCTGTTGGTGGAGATTACAAAATAATACTTCGTATTAAACTTAACGACACGTTGTTTATGAGTTCCTTTAAAATTGATAGATGGGAAGATGAAAAACCTTCTCAGGGCGGAAATCGTTTTTATTGTACTGTCTTCGAAATTGATGGGGAACTCACGCAAGCGCAATTTGACACAGATTTCGAATGGAGTGAAACATATCCATTGTAGCAGAAAAGAGGCATTAACTAGTTAATTAGAGATACTTGAAGAAAATGGATCTTGATGTTGCCAGATTCGTCACCTTTTAATCACTAAGAAGAGACCATTGATATAACAATGTCATAATTATGGACAATTACAAACATGAAACATAGTGAGGTGGCTCTATTAGAGGTTTCTTTAACTGATAAGGCAACACAATGGCTCTCAGAACAAACAAAACAAACAAAACAATCTAATGACACAAAAGTTGCACTGGTTCTTTGGCTCAATGTCTCATCTTCCTGATCTGGAACGTTCATCTCGCCTGAGGCAAGTCTGGTTGACGAAGAGAAATTAAAAAAACACAAGCAATTTACTGTAATTGGAAAAAATAACGGGCTGAATATTTATATGGGACCAAGAGTGGAATCATACCTTCCTAACAAAGTGCGAGTCGA
The DNA here is from genome assembly GCF_019058535.1 of Candidatus Borrarchaeum sp. Classification (NCBI taxonomy): domain Archaea; kingdom Promethearchaeati; phylum Candidatus Borrarchaeota; class Candidatus Borrarchaeia; order Candidatus Borrarchaeales; family Candidatus Borrarchaeaceae; genus Candidatus Borrarchaeum; species Candidatus Borrarchaeum sp. The sequence goes on along the minus strand of NZ_JAHPYX010000212.1, from coordinate 42,283 downwards.
TGTACGTGGTAATTGGGGCTTAAAACAATTGTATATTGTTGACGTTAGCCGACCCGTGAGAGCCGGATATGGTAGTTGCAGGATATAATCTGATTATAAGTTCAAACGGGTGATCTTTCCTTATAAACTTCTGGAGGAAAGTGACGGAGGGGAATGCACCCCTTTTATATCTTCTTTTACTAAATATATAGTTGAGATTAACTATTTTTATTAAAAAGTCAATGCACGTTCGCGTTATGATCCATACGTTTTTTACAGGCATTGTAGTCCTCCTCCATTGGTTACAATCCATTTTTTCAGCAGATCAAGCAGTGTAAAGCCGATACTCATTAAGAAGGATTCATCGACATAGAGTAGCAGCAGCTATAACTAATATTTTCTGTGACCGATATGCTCAGAGACACGATATAGTGCGAGGTACTCCTAAAAGTGCGGGGTTTATTAATAAAGCCTACTATAAGATAAAGGAGCAGTCGATCACTATGATACAGACCGTCAAATTCAGAATATATCCCGATGAGGCACAAGAACATCAGCTCCATGAGATCTTCACTAGCTATAACCGTATGAAACGCATCGGCTATAATCTGTTGTTTCATGGCGAAGACTACATGGCAACACGCTTCGGTGAAGGCAAAACCATCCAACAATGTTTGATGGGGCTATGTCATAACAACCCCTATGTCAACACCATCCTGATTGATAACAAGATGAAACTGGATTCACAAAAGACCTGGCTAAAAAAACAACGCAAACGCATGGCACAGCAGTTAACAGTCATTACCAAAAAAATCAACAAAATAAAGGAGCAAAACACACATGACAGACGATTGAAGGGCTTATACGCCCGCAGATCCTCGATCATGGCGAAACTACACAATTTACATCTCGAACCCGTAGTATTCGGCACCAAGAAATTATTCAGGCAGAGAATACGCGACACCATAAGTAGGGAAGAGTTCAGGATACGACGGGACTCATCCTTCAGTTGCATCGGAAAGAAGCAACAAGGATTGAAGAACGTGAACCTCAAAGTATTGCCCGATAAAACCGTCAAGATACGCACCTTTTCCAAGCAAAAGGGACGCAAGTGGCTGATCATTCCTATGTCCGTAAACCTAGTACAGGAAAAATGGTTTCAGCAGATTCTTAATGCTGACAAATACACGGTGCCCGTCAAAAGAAAGTTCTTCAAGGGGAAAACTCGCTATTTTGTCCATGTGTCCTATGAGATTCCAGAGCCGCCACCACGTTACGGCTACGAACATGGCGCCATCGGCTTGGATTTTAACTATAATTTTGCGGCGTTAACCAATGTGGATACACACGGTAATTTACTCTCCTATCATAGCATCTCGTTTAACAACCTGCACAACTATCGAACCGACAAACGTAATGATTATATTTCCTACAAAATGGATAAAATCGTCAATTACTGCATCAATAAGGGCAAGGGAATCGTGGTCGAGGACTTACAATTCGAGCAAGAATTTTCCTATAATACAAAACGCAACCGAAAATTAAGCAATATGAAGACCACCGCCCTGCAACTGTTAGAGCGAAAATGCAAAAAGCGCGGTGTGTCCTTTCGAAAGGTATTCCCGGGATATACCTCTATCATCGGCAGATACTCCTATTCAGGATTACATAATTTGTCAACCCATCATCTCGCAAGTTATGTAATAGCTCGAAGAGGGCTGGGTTTCAAGGAAGCATTTCTAGCCGTCTACAATTGGGTGCTCTCACAAGTTGAGGAGTTTATAGAGCCTCATTTGAAAAAGGGCAGTCCTTACCGTAGCTGGTCGATGATCCATGACCTCTTTGAGCACAGCGGGATAACGTCCTTCAAGACTGCCGAAATACTGAAAAAAGCAGTATTAATGAAGTATGTGTTGAACTCGGTGACGAGCGCACAGCCCGATAACCTTAAGGCTGGTTCTTCCTCCTTCATGAAAGCCGGGAGAATTGATGATTATCATAAAACGTAGAAGTATATCAACTATTCTGCTGTTTTATAAATAATTGTAAGGTTTTTAAATTAGAATTGTGAAGATGTGCTATAAAGAGGTGGAAATATGTCAAGCACTTTCGGAAAGTTACGGAAAAATTGGGGGGCACAACCAAAATATGCAAAAATAATGGACGTGACTTTTATTTCCCTTGGTGTGCTTCTAGTAATAGATATCGCACTTGCACTTGCACTCGTAGGGACTAATATCACTATCGATGTGTTTCTGTCCATTTGGATACTTCTATACTTGATGATTGTAACGCTCGCATTACGATTACGAACGATAGAGTCGCCAGAAGAAGATCAACGAACTATTTTGAAATATTGGATTGTCGCATGGATTTTTGGCATATTTCTGTTCAGCCTATCTTTCATATTCGTGCTATAAACATCTTTGGGTTTGAGAGGGATGTCTTATGAGTTTTAATGAATCATTAGAACTTCTGGAGAAGTTAAAGGATTCCTTACAAAAATCTATAGCTATTGCTGACGAAGAAAATAAGACGAAATTAATGGAACTTACCCAAAAAATCGACGAAATGAACAACATAGCAGCACAAAAAGATACAGAGTTTCGAAATAGTGAAGAAGAGAAAAATCGATTAAAGCAAGAAATCGAGTCAATTAAGCAGGAAGTTGAGTCTGCTAGACAAGAAGTTAAAAATAAAGATGATGAACTAAACGCAGTAAGCGTTAAGTTAGAAGAATTACGGAATGAAAAACAGAAAGCAGCAGCAGAAGATGCAAAAATGAAAGAAGAGTATCTCGCGGTGCAAGATCAACTAAAAAAGCTCTCTGGAATGTATCAAGAACTATCTGCCAAGCAGGACGACGCAATAAACATTCGCGAAATTTTAAGTGTATATATTGTGTTGCTCGAAGAGGTCTTCCAAGGTAAGCCACATGTGAGAATTCTTTTCATGCTTCATGGTGACAAACCTCAACTATCACGACAAGAAATCGTGAAAGCGGGAGGTTTCCAGCCTGCAATCGTACTTCATTCAATCCATGATTTGGCGGGTGCTAACTTAGTAAAATATGACATGGATAATGACACCGTAGAATTGGTAAGAAAAATCTTCTAGGCCGAAAGTTTCGGCTTTTAATTTTTTTAATAATTTGATTGCAGATATTTTTTGAAATCTTCATATGTATTGATTTCTACGGGATTGGGGAACTCTTCCTTTTGATTAATTATTTCTAAGCATTGAGGTAATTTTGGGGTTATATTTATCAATGATACAATTGCTTCTGGGAATTTAGCTGGATCTGCAGTCTCTATTGAGATTGATTTGACATTTTTATCTTTTGGAGTATCTGTTCTATATGCTTGAAGACCCGCCCAGCCAACAGCACCATGGGGTTCAATGATCTTACTATATGATTCATAAAAACCTTTAATTGTTTGTTTAGTTAGTTCATCAGTTATGGAGATCGTATAAATATCATCACGAATCTTCTCAAGATCTGGATCTTTGTGAACTATTCCTATCTCGTCAATCTGACCTCCATACATTTCAATGAGACGTGCAAGATTTGATGGATGGCCCACATTCATTGCACTAGAGAGACAGTTTTTTGAGGGCTCTACCTTTTGATAGGTTCCGCTGTTTACATAGCGAGGAAATTCGTCATTTTCATTCACGGCAGCAATAAATTTCTTAACGGGTAATCCCATCCTAAAAGCAATTAACCCTCCTAGTAAATTTCCAAAATTTCCTGAAGGCACAGAGAAAATTACTTTTTCACCTAAGTCTTCTGCTACACGTGAGTAGGCCAAAAAATAATAGAGAGTTTGTGGCAAAAGTCGTCCAAAATTAATTGAATTTGCTGAAGTTAAATTAAGATCTAGATCCTTATCAGCAAATGCATTTTTTGCAAATTTCTGACAATCGTCAAACTTCCCATTGATTCCTATTGCAGTAACATTCTTTCCTAAAGTAGTCATTTGTTTTCTTTGCAAGTTACTTACTTCATTCTTTGGGTACAGTACAACGACCTGAATTCGGTTCATTTCGTAAAAAGCTTGAGCAACCGCCCCTCCTGTATCCCCACTGGTTGCTGTGATTATTATAACATTCTTATTTTCAACTTCAAGAAAGTATTCCATTAATCTTGCGAGCATACGAGCTCCAACATCTTTGAAACTACATGTCGGTCCTTGGTCTATATACATCATGTAATCGTGATTGCTAACATAATGTATGGGAATTTCAAAATTTAAGGCACTGTTTATAATGCTTTCCAGCTGCTCTTTCGGGATCAAATCTCCAATAATTCTTGAAAGGACCTTATAAGCAATTTGTGTTAATTCTAAATCGCTGAAAGAGAACATTTCTGCATCGTCTAGCCTGGGAATTTCATTTAGCATATATAATCCTCTATCCGGGGCTTGTCCTGTGAGGATTGCCTCTTTGAAATCCACCTGCGGAGCATTAAGGTTAGTAGAATGAAGCATTATCATTTTGATACACTATCAGAGTCTGTTTAGTTATGTGTTTTTAACGAATCTCTGAATGATCGATCTTAATCATCTCGAAATTAACATTTCGATTTTTGAATGTTTCGTGCACGTTTACATAAGAGTTTTTTGCAAGATATAGAACGTGAAAGAGAAAGATCATCAACGAGCTAAAAGAGCGACTTCAATATGTTTTTTAGAGGCACTCTTCAATTACGTAACATTTAACAACTTGTTTAACCGAGGATTAAAATACTGGAAACAAAAAGAGGTAAACAGATTGTTTAAAAAAAGCTTTGGCAATGTTCTGAAGAAATGCAAAGATACAAAACTACCCTACGTAACATCGCTTGACTTTCATAGTTTAAAGAAAAAAGAGAAGGTTATAGAAGGGATTCCTGTTGTCTGTACAAGTTGCGGAGGTATCTTGACTAAAGCCAGTTTAATTGAGACGACCAAATTAGGTCGCAGTTGGAATTGCGAATTTTGCGGAACCCTGAATATTATCGCCGCTGATGTTACATTACCAGAAGATATTGGTGATGATATTGAATGGATCATTGAAAAGAAACCAGAAGATGATATCACAGTAGAAACCAAAATCGGAACTGGAACAAAGGAATATATTGTCGCCGTTATAGATGTCTCTGGCTCAATGGATGATGGAAAACTAGAGGCGGTTAAGCATTCTTTAACTCAATCGCTAAAAGATCTTAAGATGAATGCTCCACATTCACGTTTTACTTTAATAGCTTTTAGCACAGAAGTGTTTCTCTTTAATGCAAATGGTGAAAAAGTACTTGAACTAGAAGGAGATGTACTGCATTCAATAAATGGTATAGAAAAAGCGTTTACTAAAACAAAACTCGATTTTTCACCCATATCTGACACTGCCGAGAAATGGATAAGTACGATTTCTCAACTTAGACCCTTAAATTATACTTCATTGGGTCCAGCGCTCCTTGGAGGAATAACTCTTCTAGGGCGGGTTGATGGTGGTGGAAGATTGATTTTGCTTACTGATGGTCTAGCTAATGAGGGATTAGGCAATTTAGAAAGTTCAGCTACTGGAAAGAAGTTCTACAAAGAGATGGCAAAAAAATGTATTGATAAACAGGTCAACTGCGAAGTTGTGGGAATTGCGGCAGAAGACGATTCAAGCAGACTGGCTTTGGACGTACTCGGTAGATTAGCAGACGAAACTGGAGGAGACATATTTTATGTTACGATGGCGGAAGTACAAAAGGCATTTGAACAATTAAGGAAGCGGGAATATCTAGGTCGAGATGTGAACATTAGAGTCATAACAGATACATCGTTTACGACACCTGCACCTATGAAAGTTGGTGCTGTTACAGAAGACAGAGAAATCTTCTTTGAACTAGAGACAGCAGAAGAAGAGGTCAAGAAAAGAGAAGTACCAATACAAGCTCAGGTAACGTATATCGATTCAGAAGGAAACAAAAGATTGCGAGTATTGACTTCACGTTCAGCAGTTGTTGAAGAAGAAGTTGAATTCAATAAAGCATATGATGCAAGAGTTGCTACTACAAATGTTGTACAAGCAGCAGGTGGGAGTTATTACGAAGGGAATGCGGAAGAAGCTAAAGAAAGATTGAAAGAACTTAAAGACACGCTTGCGAAACAAGATGTTAAATTCCAAGCAGAAGCATTAAATGTCTTAGATGAGCAAGCTGCTGAGATTGAAGAAGAAGAAGCTGAAATAGCTGATAAGGCTGCGGCTCCAAGCGCAAGGGCGGCGAAAGCTCTCAAGCGCAAAAGAACAAGTGAAGAAGATCTCTTTTGAGAGTGGCTAAAGCCCTTAAAAAGAAGAGAATGGATGAATTGAGCCTATTCGGCTAAGCACCGCCTTTTTTTATTTTTTATTTTGCTTTTCGTGTAAGATGAATATCAACTACATCACTTAGTATTGCGCTTGCGGTTTCCTCACCGCCAGCTCCTTGACCAATGATTGTTATTTCTTTTGCTAGATCTGTTTGCAGTGATACAACGTTCAATGTTCCGTCTACCGCCAGAGGAGACGTTTTTTGTATTAGACGTGGTGCTACTTCTATTTGTCCATCTTCAATGGACGCGATGTGTTTGATGAGAAAATTCTCATTGCCAGCGAGTTCAATAGCTTCTGGAGTTACTTTAGTGATGCCTTGAATATAGACATCATCAATACCTTTATTCATGCCAAATAACCCGTTCGCCAGTATTACAGTTTTACTTGCGGCATCGGTGCCTTCAACATCTGCCGCTGGGTCTGCCTCTGCATATCCCAGTTCTTGAGCCGTTTTTAATGCACTTTCAAAAGAAGTCCGTTCATAAGTCATCTGAGTAAGAATAAAATTTGAGGTGCCATTTAGAATACCCCTTAGCGAATGAATGGTATTTCCCTGTAAAGTTTCTCTTACTAGATTAAACACCGGTAGCCCTCCTCCGACGCTTCCTTCGTACCTGAGAATACACCCGCCCCGCCGACACAACTCTGCAAGTTCATCAAAAGCTACAACAAGAGGACCCTTGTTTGCCGTAACAACATCACATCCTTTCTTAATTGAAGAAATTATGTGTGACTTTCCAGGCTCCCCATGCTCAATATTTGTAGGCGTTACTTCGATGACAAGGTCCACATCAAGATCATCGATAGACTCCATGAAAGAGAGACCATTTTTCCATGAAGAGTGAGCGGTAAGATCCTTTATGTTCAGTATGCTTTGCAAATCTAATCCATTTGAATCTAAGAATGCACCTCTACTTGTAAAGATTCCCTTAAATGAAAAGGATAGATCATATTTTTGTCTTAATTGATTTTGTTTTTTTGAAAATACTTGTACAACGCCTTTTCCAACACTTCCAAAACCTATTAAAGCTATATCCATTGATATCAACCCCTGATTAGGAATAGCCCTTTTTCCATGCAGATTTCCTTACAAAGATTCATAGCATACTGAATCTCCTGTTCTGTATTGCCTACAATAGAAAATTTCACGGTTGAAACTTCCTCTTTCTGTGTGATTTTTGCGTTCACTTCGTTTACTAATACGCCGCTGTCGAGCAGGCGGATAATCGTGTCGGTGATATCTTTCTCAAAAACATGCCCAATCAGTATAAAAACTTGTTTAAATCCAACAAATTCTTGCGCCCACTTCACGACGCGAATATTTTGTCGCTCCATGAGAAGTTTAATGTCTTCAACCACATCGAGATTTTCAATTTCAAAATGAATTGAAACAGGTGCAACGCCTTTTGTAGCGCTTCTTGCTCTACTATGAATAACTTGTAGAATATTTCCTCCTAGAGCCGATATAGGTTCTAAACATCTCACTAATTCGCCTGGCTTATCAGTCAGTTCAACTTCCAACTCGATTTTCAAAAGTTCACCACCCGACTAAATAGTCCTCCATAACTAACTTTGCATAAGGTTTATAAGGCAGATGTAAGATAGTGTGCGTAATTCCTTCTTAAGGGTGTTGTCTATGGGGTGTTGCCTTTTTCACACGAGAGGTGTCTGTGTTGTGGAGGCCTAGTTTTTACTAAGATAACACCATCGAATTGTTTAAATTGCATCTCTCAGTTTTCTACTGAAATGTCTTTTTTAGAACAAGATTACAGGCTTAATTCTTTTTCTAACGCATTTGCAATGCCCTTTTGGAGTTATTATAACAGTTATAGCTTGTATAGCTATTTTAGCTTCTATTTCCGCTTCTAAGCGGGGATACAGCGATCTTTTGGAGGTTTTTTGTTGGAAAATAATGATATTATCGTTGTGAAATTTGGAGGTTCATGCCTGGAATCGGGCAAGGCTATTGCAAAGGCTGGTGACCATATCTTAAGAGAGTACGCCCAAGGAAAAGGCCTAGTCGTCGTTGTATCTGCATTAAACGGTATGACAAATCGACTCATTTCGCTTGCACAATCTTGTACTAATGGCAAAGTGAAGTTGGAGGAATTAGATGAAATCATGGCGATGGGGGAGCGTACCAGCGCACGGTTAATGATAAGCGCTCTCAACAGCAAAACTTTGGACGACAAAGACCTGGAAGCTATTTTAATCGATCCCTCCTCTGAAATTTGGCCTATATACACAGATAACCGTCATGGTAATGCAGAGCCCGATATTGTGGAAACACGAAGAGCCGTAAAAGAATATATCCTGCCACTAATCAGAGAAAAGAAGGTCATCGTCATTCCAGGTTTTCTTGGTAAGGATAAGAACAGTGGTAAGATTACAACGCTTGGGCGTAACGGGAGCGACACTACAGCGGTATTACTAGGAAATTGCTTAGATGCTCAAGAAGTGATTTTAGTCAAAGATGTAGATGGGGTTTATTCTTACGATCCTAAAAAGGTAGAAGCATCACTCATAGATCATTTGGATGTAGAGGAAGTTATGGCGCTAACATCTGCAGGAACTAAAGTCATTCACAATAAAGCATTAAGCTATAAGACAAAAGATATGGACATACGTATCGTTGGTTTTCACAATGGCCATATTTCGAAAGGTGGAACCGTAATCAGTGGTGCAGTACTCCCTGACCTTCATGTCTCATTATTTAACCAAAAATTGCAAATGTTAACGATTGTGGGAAAAGATATTTCCAAAGCAGAAAACTTACACGCACTAATTGAAGAAATACAAAAGGTAGGAAGTGAACTAGTCGGAGCGTCACTAGAAAGTGGATCTGTAATTTTTTATGCAACTATCCCTGAAGCAGGCGTTGATTCCTTAGTTGAGATACTCCACAAAAAAATGATTGACGCAAATATTGGGAAGGCGATAACTAATCACGATGACTTAGCCCTCATTACTATTAGCGGACGAGATCTTGAGACAACACCAGGAATTATTGAAAGAATTAGCTATCCCTTTACTGAAATTAACCTTTTCGGTTTTCTGACAATTAATTCAAATATCCGTGTTTTTGTAAATTGGAGCAAGAGAGATCATGCACTTAAACGAGTAAAAGAAAGTCTTAACTTGCCAAGTTAATAAAAAGAAAAAATTATTGGAGGTAAGATTATGCATGGGAAAGAAGTTCGATTAAATAGAATTTTAAGAAATGGCAAAGCACTTATCATACCTATGGACCATGGGGTATCAATGGGTCCCGTAAAAGGCCTTGTGGATATGGATGACACCGTTTCCAAAGTAGTTGAAGGACAAGCGAGTGCCGTTTTACTGCATAAAGGTATTATACGATCTTTGAAAGCCGTACCAAGCTGTGGAATTATAGCGCATTTTTCGGCGAGTACAGCCTTAGGACCAGATTCTAACCAAAAGGTTAGAACTGGATCTGTTGAAGAAGCTATCAGGCTCGGTGCTGATGCTGTTAGTTTGCATATCAATATAGGTACAGAGTCCGAACCTGAAATGTTATTGAAACTTGGGGAATTTGCAGACAAATGCGATAAATGGCAAATTCCGTTGATTGCAATGATGTATGCGAGAGGAAAAAACGTGGCAGATCCTATAGATCCTACGAATGTGGCCATGGTTGCCCGTATTGGTGCAGAACTTGGTGCTGATATTGTGAAATGCAACTATACTGGTTCTCCAGATACTTTCAAAGAAATTGTTGCCGGATGCCCAGTGCCAATAGTTATTGCAGGAGGAGCAAAGGCAGATACTGATAGAGCAGTTCTTGAAATGGTGGAAGGTGCTATGCAATCAGGTTGTATTGGACTTACTTTTGGTAGAAACGTATTTCAACACAATAATCCCACAGGGATCGTCAAAGCGATTGCAAAGATTGTGTATGAAGGATGGACAGTAGATGAGACGCTGGAGGTCGTGACAATTTGACGGATAAGCAGATTATCCTTCATTTAGAGGGGAAATTTGAAGAAACAAAAGAATTAGCAACTACCGCACTCGAAAAAGGACTCAATTCTTTTTTTTCCAACGATTCAGACATAATTGATGGTGTAAAGAAATTAGGAAATGTTTCGACATTCTCTTCAGAAGTACCAACGTCAGACATGGAAGTAATAGACGGCTGGAATTCAGAAAAAATGGATAACCTCATTAATGAAAACAAAAGATTTAGTATCATTCTCAATGTGACATCAAAAGAAGATGAGAATAAAATACTTGCAGCTTCAGAAAAAGGCGCTGAAGTTGTTTTTGTTAATACTCCAAACTGGAAGGTTATTCCAATCGAAAACCTGATCTCATATATGCACAAATTGGAAACAAAACTATTCAGTGTTGTACATAATGCAGAAGATGCAAAATTAATGTTTGAAACTTTAGAAATTGGGGTTGACGGTGTTTTAATTGCACCTAAGAACATAGAAGAAATTTTTGATCTTGCAAAAACCCTAGTAAGTACAAAGGGGAAACTTGATTTATCTGTCGCAAAAGTTGTAGAGATAAAAGAAGTTGGCATGGGTGACAGAGTATGCGTTGATACATGTTCTATTTTAGATATAGGGGAAGGATTACTTGTGGGGTCCCAATCAAATTTCCAATTTCTTGTTCATGGTGAGACAATCCAAGCTGAATTTTGCGATCCACGACCATTTAGGGTTAATGCAGGACCAGTTCATGCCTATGTTTCACTTCCAAGTGGAAAAACGCAATATCTTTCAGAACTGCATGTAGGTGATAAAGTACTCATCGTAAATGCTGCGGGGAATACGCGAAGTGCTATTGTCGGTCGAGCAAAAATTGAAAGAAGGCCACTCATTTTAGTGAAAGCGGAATACAATGGAATTGTCGGAAAAACCCTTCTACAAAACGCAGAAACCATAAGACTCGTATCTCCAGATGGAAGCGCAATATCCGTTTCAGATTTACAAGTAGGCGATGAGGTTATTGTCTATACTGAAAAAGGAGGAAGACATTTCGGCGTTTCAGTAGACGAATTCGTGCTTGAACAATAAATTCTTTTTATTTGACGCTCAATTTTTTGATTATCGTTTCTTATTGTAAGGACAAACTTTGATGCAGATACTGCAATCATTACCTTGTTCACACCAAAAACCGAAGCAACGTTCTCCGTTTACAGTCCATTTTAATACTCCATTTTTAACTTCTTTCTTGCCATTGATTGCTTGGGCAGGACAGTTATCAACGCATTTATTACAGTTCACTTCACAGTATTCTTGCACTCCAAAATCAATGGGCTTGTCAGGCGACAACGGAAGGTTAGTAATCACTTTGCATAGTCTTACCCTAGGTCCGAACTCTGGTGTAATCAACATTCCGTGTTTTCCCTGTTCACCCAATCCGGCGTCAATGGCAAGTGGAACACTGAACGCGGTGTCATTCCCGCAAGGAAGAGCTCGATAACCTAAATTTCTAACATATTGCGCTAGATGACCCACAGCAAAAGCCATTTTTGAATATCCGAGACCAGTTGCTGCAGAAATCTCAATATCTGACTTAGTGAACTCTTCGTAGTCCATTTCTATTGCCATTACAATGGCAAATTTGAATTCCTCGAAGGGAATGTTTATTGGATTATTTTGCCCATTCAATCTGTTGTAGGAATTAGAATATACCCAAAACTTGTTTAATGCAGTTATTCCTACTAGACTTGCTCCAAAAAATCTGCCAACATTTTTTATTTTCTCAGATATTTCAGCAGGGTCGCTGATTGTAATCTTTTGAACGGTGGTTTGTGCATCCATGCTTTCATCATTACTTTCAAGACTTTCCCACGAGTAGAGTCCCTCATTTCCGTGCATAAATCCTGCATGGTTTCCCAGATTATCCGCCAGATACCATGAGGCATCTCTAAACGCATAAGCATCTGGTGTTTTTCGAATCCGCTTATTTCGCCTCTGTTGGTACTTAAGTTTCAACTCCTTAAGTACAGAATCCCATGCTGTACGACTTAATACAGTTTGCTTCTGATTTATGCGTTTGAGTGGTCCAATGATTTGATATGTTGGTTTTTCAACAATTGTCGCTTTCAATTGCATTCCCAGTCAGTAAAGAAAATATCTAAGATTTAAATTTTTACATTAGCACATTAGAGTCTTAGATGAACAGCGAAATGATTAGCAGGATAAATATAAGAAAAGAGGATAAGAGCAACCAGACACATCGAAGGACGTTCTTACACTTACGCTGGTTTACAGTGGAGATTGAGTTTGTCAGATTAGTTAAAAAAACCATATTGAAGGAAAATCAAAAATGCTTCTATTTCTTTTTTTGAAATCGAACTTGATTCAATCCTTATTACTTAAGGAATTCTTTTGCAACATTGGCAGGTAACAAAGCCACGTCAATCCTTACCGTCAAATTTCAATCCTTATTACTTAAGGAATTCTTTTGCAACGAAACTATGATTTCACAAATACAGGCTATTGCCTTCAGATAAATTTTAGATATCATAAGAATTATAACTTCTTAATATTTAAACTCCTCTACGTTCCTTCCAAAGTCATCTCAACCTATTGGATCTTAGTTCTTAATCAAAAAAGGAGCTAAATCTTTGATAAATGGCTTCATCCGAATCAAGGAGGCTCTCAATGCCTCAATAAATGACTCAATTTCTTTTTTTGACATCGGTGTCGATATACATGACAGCAGTCTCGGTGCGATCCATATCCCATGATTTAGCATTAATAGGTAGAGTAATGAGCAGAGTTCCACATTAGATGTCAAGGCACTTCTATAGTCTATGATCTCCTTTTCTGTGAAATGTATGTTTAGAAGTGAACCTTCTCCAGTAACTTGGGCATTAATTCCAAATTCTTTGAATGTATCCGAAATGCCATCTTTTAATGAGTTTCCTAAGGAATTCAATCGTGTGTAAGCTGAATCATTCAATAATTCTAATGTTGCTATGCCTCCAACTAATGTGACAGGATTAGCATTAAAAGTTCCTGATTGGCTTAAGAATTCTTTTCTCTCCGGAGAATACAACATCATAATTTCATCTCTTCCGCCAATCACTCCAATTGGTGTGCCACCCCCAAACAGTTTTCCAAATGCAGTAATGTCAGGAATTACATTGAAATACTGTTGTGCACCACCTCTGCTAAGTCTAGCAGTTATTACCTCATCAAAAATCAGGAGAATGTCATTTTCATTGGTTATTTCCCTTAAGAACTTCAAATAATCGTCTTTTGGAGATATAATGCCTGCAGCACCCATTACCGGCTCAACAATTACGGCAGCTAAGTCTTTCTTATTTTCTTTGATTAGATTTTCAGTAATTTGTTGATGGTTAAAGGGGAAAACTACAACATCTTTCAGGACGCTCTTTGGAATACCCTTGCTCTCAGGGATACTTTTTGGGTGATTTAAAGGGTTTGAATCCTCCACATGGGGATGGATACTTATTTGCGCATTATTATGAGTACCATGATAGCCACCCTCAGCCTTTAAAATCTTGTCTTTGCCGGTATATGCTCTTGCCAACCGTATCGCATTCATGGTTGCTTCAGTGCCAGAATTCATGATACGGATTTTATCTACCGAAGGAAATCTTTCACTAATTATTTCGGCAAATTTGACTTGATATTCAGTTGGGGCGTGAATTGCTTGAATACTTTCCAATTGTTCTTTAATCGCTTTAATGATCTTTGGATGGCAGTGTCCGTGTATCAATGAGGTATAATTATTCAGAAAATCAGTATAGTTATTCCCATCAATATCATGAAGTTGGTATCCTTTACCTTTTACAATAAAGGCTGGATATGGTTCAAAAAAGGTGACTGTTCGTGCGTCTCCTCCTGGAAGGAAATTTTTTGCAAGTTGATACATCTTCTGTGATTTTTGCGTCCGCTGGATATACTCATTCTTAACTTCTGTCATTAGATCCAATCTATCACGGCTCCATCTCAAGAAAGCCCCTACCCTTTAGGGTGGGGAGGAATTGAGGCAGTTTTTCACTTATACTAGGGTCTCTCCAGTTTTAAATAGTGTCACCACCACAGTGTCATCTCATGAAAGTGGTTGCTACCGCCAAAGTCAAACTGGTTGATGTTTCTGAAGTCTTGAATAACACCATGAGGGTCTATGCGCAAGCAGTTCAATGGTGCATCGACACCGCCTGGCGACTTAACATTACGTCTAAGGCACCATTGCAACGACGGTGTTATGCTGAGGTGAAAGAGCGCTTTGGACTTCAGGCGCAGCTGGTGATCAATGCCATTACACAAGCGGTCGAAATGGTCAAAAAGGCGCAATCCAAACCAGAGGTTTCTCAAGAACTGTCTATCAGGTATAATTTCCCGAGATGCGCCTCTATAGATAAAGACTGGACGCGTCTTTCTTTGTCTACTATTAAAGGACGTGTAAAATTCAAGATAATGATTCCTGAAGTATTTGAGAAGTATATTGAGTGGAAACTGGGAGAAAGTATCCTCATAAAGGACTATAAAGGGCGGTTCTTCTTCTGCTTTACCTTCTCCAAACAGACCACCATCCAGCCATACAGTAGTAACAACTGTAAAATACTGGGTGTCGATCTGGGAGTGAATACCTTGGCCGTAACCAGTGACGGCGACTTCTTTGGCAGCGTCAAACAACAACGAATCCGCTGGGAGCGATTGGTGGCTGAACTCCAGTCCAAAGGCACACGTGCCGCAACACGTAAATTGCAGCGTGCAAGTGGTACGTGGAAACGGTTTATGACTTGGGTCAATCACAACGTTTCCAAACGAATCGTGGAGACATTGTCCGAGGGGGACGTGTTGGTGATGGAGGACCTGACCTATATCAGGCAAACCGCAAAGTACAATAGGTGGGTACACAAGTGGGCCTTCAGGGAGCTGCAACGGTTTTTGGAGTACAAAGCTACCCTGAAAGGGGTGAGAGTGGTGTATGTTAGACCCCACTACACCAGTCAGGAGTGTAGTCGGTGTCATAATCGAACAACCCGACGTCATCGGGGCTTCTTTGAATGTCGTACCTGTGGTCATACTCTTAACTCCGATTTAAACGGCGCACGAAATATAGCCCAACGCTATAGGCGGATTATCGGGCTGGGCTGCAGTAAACACGCCCATGTTGTAGCGTATGATGAAGTTGAAACTCATCTGCAAAGAAGAGGACTGAGACCAAGTACAGCTACAAGTCTCACAGCTTTAGCGTGAGGTAGTTTACACACCAAGAGAATGGTTCTTAAAATTAGCTTAGATTCGAAAATGGTCAAAGCTTATCCTGAGATATTAAGTCAATTCTTTTCGTAATAGTCTCTATAGCCTCTTCGACTCTTTTAAAAATAGTTATATCGAGTTCTGCTTTTTTCAACTCAGTAAGTGGCTGGATTGCGCGTTGATCTCCAATTCGTCCAAGTAGTTGCACAGCTTTTCTTACGACTCCTGCATCCTCATCATTTAATGCTACAATTAGTGGATCAATTGCAAGTTCTTCATCAAGATGCATCAATGATTCTGCTGCACGCCATCTAACTCCCGGGTCCTCATCATATTTTAAAGAATTGAGCAACTCCACAATTGCGCCTTTATCTCCTAAAAAACTAAGTACTTCTACAATTTTTCGGCGGATTCCTGCGTCTTCATTTGCTAACGCTTCAGTTAAGGGTTTGACGGCTCTTTTATCTTTAATAAATCCTAACGCCTCTATGATTTTCCAACGAACACTTTCATCAAGATCGTTTCTCAATGAATCAAGCAAGGTTAATACGGTTCTTATATCCATGTATATTCCTAATGTTTCTGCTGCATAGAAACGAACCTCATCGTTGTCATCATCAAGTACTCCTGTGATCGGTGCCACAGCTTTTTCAGCACTATCTTCAATATGACCAAGTGCCCATGTCGCATTCATTCGAATATTATTGTTGTCTTCATCCAATGCTGCAATAAGAGGGTCTACTGCTGAAAAACCAATTTTAGTTAACGCTGAAGCCGCCCATCCTCGAATTTCTCGACATTCATCATTTAATGTTTGGATTAAAGGCTCTATAGCGCGATCATCTCTAATAGCGCCTAATGTTCTAACTACTTCGCCTCGAACATCCGCCTCCTCGTCATTTAGTGACTCAATGAGTGGCTCAACAGTCAGAGGATCTCTAAGATTCCCAAGAATATACGCGGCGGTTTTTCGAATAATACTATCATCATGTTTCAACGCATTAATCAGTATGTTGATTTCTTTTCGTCGTTTTGCAAGAGTGCGAAGCAAATAAGCAACATCGTCTCTTAAACTTGAACTTTTATCCTCTAACTCATATAGAAGCCGTATTATTCTAGCTTCAGTAGTTTCAGGAATGTCTTCTGTTTCTGACAAGAAGTCCTGTCCTCCACATTGCAGAGAAGGCGTTATATTGTCTTTTGAATTTTGATCCATAGTAAGTTACTGTACACTGCTTATTATTATTTTTTGTTCTCATTCTTGTCAGAATTATTTTTGTCGTTAAAAAAATTCTTTAGCTTTGAGCAACTCAGCGTTTAAGATTCCGCCACCAGCAGCCCCTCTTATAGTATTATGACTTAAACTCACAAATTTCCAATCAAATACATTATCTTTTCGTAGTCGACCCACGGTTACTGCCATTCCTTTATCATTATCTCTATCCTTTCTTGGTTGTGGCCGATCTTCATTGTCAATGTATATAATTGGCTGTTTTGGAGCAAAAGGTAGATTTAACTCTTGAGGTAAGCTCTTGAAGTCATTCCAGATTTTTAAAATCTCTTCACGAGTTGGGACTTTATCTTTGAACTTAACGTTGACTGAAGCGGTATGGCCGTCAACAACTGGAACTCTAGTGCAAGTTGTACTTATTTGAATATCTTTATAATTCTCAATTCCTTTTTCACCAATTTTTCCCAGTATTTTTAGCGGTTCTTCTTCGGATTTAGCTTCTTCACCACTTATATAGGGGATAATATTGTCTACCAAGTCCAGTGAAGGCACTCCGGGATATCCCGCACCAGACGTCGCTTGTAATGTTGTAATAATTACTTTGTCTATCTTATATCCTGCTTGTTCCAGTGCATATAGAGGCGTCATGTAACTTTGAAGAGAGCAATTTGGCTTGACAGCAACAAAGCCGCCGTTTTCAATCCCACGGTTCTTTTGTTGGATGGGAATGACATCTACGTGTTTGTGATTAATTTCGGGTATTAACATTGGTACGTCTACTATCCGTCTATTTGCTGAACTATTACTGACTACTGGAATCCCCTTACTAGCATATATAAATTCAAGCTTTCTAGTATCATCCTTATTTGGAAGGTCCATTGCAGAAAATACAAAAGACACCTCAGGGTTTAACGAGTTAAAATCTTGCACATCCCTGACAAGTAAACTCTTGACTTTTTCTGGAATGGGAACTATCATCTGCCATTTCTTTTTTACTGCCTCAATATAGGTTTTTCCAGCTGACCTAGGTGATGCTGCGACATCTACTATCTCAAACCATGGATGGTTTATCAATAATCGAACATAGTTTTGTCCAACAACGCCCGTTGCACCTAATACACCTATTTTAATTTTATCCATTTTACATCCCTTGTCACTTAATTATTTTCTTACCTAATTCGAAAGCCTCGTGAAGTGCCCTAACAGCTAAGCCTCCGTCTTTTTCCTTGACAACAAAACTGATATTTAATTCTGATGATCCTTGTGCAATCATCCGGACGTTTACCCCTTTTTGTGCAACCGCTTGGAAAACCTTAGCTGCAACTCCAGGAGTACCCTTTAAACCTTCTCCCACTACTCCAATGACGCATATGTCGTCTTCGCTTCGAACATATTTGATATAGTTTGTATAAGCAAATGTCTCTTTCAACACTTTTTCTGTCTTTCTTATATCGGAGCGATTTACAACGACAGAGATGTTTGCTTCGCTACTACTTTGAGAAATCATTATAACATTTGCGTCAGCTTTCTCGAAGGCACCAAATATATGAGCTGCAATTCCAGGGGTGCCGATCATCTCAGCACCTCCAACCTCTATTATTCCAGCATTAAATAGTACACTTACTGCCTTTGCGACATTTTCAACCTGTTCCGTAGCGGGGACTATTATTGATCCTTCTGCATCAGGTTTAAACGTATTTTTGACCCGAACCAGAATGTTTTCTCTCTCCATAACAGGTTGAAGGCATTTAGGATGGAGAATCTTCGCCCCAAAGTAGGCAAGTTCCATCGCTTCGGCATACGACAAAGAAGGTATAGTCTGTGCATTTGGCTCAAGATTTGGGTCTGTAGTTAAAACACCAGTTGTTTCTTTCCAAAAAATTATTTCATCAGCCTCAATGGAAGTCCCAATTATCGCTGCAGAAAAATCAGTACCACCACGTCCCAAAGTTGTGATAAGACCATCTTCTGTCCCTGCAATAAAACCAGAAATAATTATTGTGTATCGCTGTTCAAGAAGAGGCACAAGAGTTTTCTGAATTTTTTCAATGGAGATATTCCAAATAGGTCGAGCGTTTCCAAAGCGTTCATCTGTGACAATTCCAGCCTCATATCCCGTTAAATACACAACAGGAATATTCAAGTTCTTGACTGCACCCCAAAGAATTGGTGTCGATAGTCGTTCACCAAAAGACATAACTTTATCTTTAGCCTGTGAACTCAGCTCTTTTAATAAAGAGATGCCAATCAATACTCTTTCTAATTCTTCGAGAGTTTCAGTAAGTTTTTGTTCGACCTCTTTTAAGATGAACTCATCATCGATACTCTCTTCTGCCGCTTTTAGATGCTTTTTCAGTAATTCTTGAATAAAATCTCTGAGAACTTCTTTTGTAATGTCTTTTTGAGATCGTTCTGCACAGTCAATTAACTGATCGGTAACTCCTGCCATTGCTGAAACCAATACGATTGTCTCATGACTTTCTGCATAAGAATTGATGATTTTTGCTACATGACCGAAATTCGATCCATTACCAATTGAAGTGCCACCAAATTTCATAACAACACGCATAATTTGCCTCAGCCTCTATTTTTTGATAGATGTAATTTTTGATAAGAGATAGACATCAAAAACCTCCAACACGCCACATCAAAACAAGATGGGCGCGTTAGTATGTCGTCGTTGTTCCTGGGAAGAAGTTATAGAAAGCACGATAAGAACTAGTAAGGAAAGTGGATTGCATTAAGATCATCATGTATTTTGCCCCAGAAACTGATGGTACCCGGTGGTAGATTTAGTCTTTTAAACTTTTTGTAAAGCAATTGCTTAGCTGACTTTTACTTTTCTAATACGACCGACTCCATTTTATTTCACCCGCCTCCAGCTGCAAAGAAGAATGTCAATTTGTCCCCATCATTCAATATCGTATCAAGCCCTTTTAGATATTTGATCGATTTGCCGTTTAAAGCGATTATTACTGAATCATGAGGAATATCTTGCTCCTTGATTATAATTTTACGCAACCTTTCGCCATATTTCTCAAATAGTTTTTGAAGAGCAGAACGAACAGTATTGCCGACTTCTAAGCCCTCCTCATGCCTGCCAGTCACTTCTCTAAGCATTGAAAAATAAGTTATTTTGATCTGTGCCATTTAGATCGCTATCATCTAAAAAATTGATTCTTAAATACCTTATGCATCATTTGTATTCTTTTCTCATCAGTCTCATCGGGAGAATAATATTTAAGAATTGTATGGATTAGAAAATGAAGGGCTTTAAACTGAAAATGCAAATAATACATAACAGCTCCTTTCAAGCAGTTATATCGTGGCGATATATTGAAATATATAATAATTGTCGGAGATGGCATGGGGGATTATCCAATCGAGGAATTAGGACATAAAACACCTTTAGAAGTTGCAAAAACTCCTAACCTAGATAAACTAGCCTCTATGGGGAAATGTGGTAAATTAGTGACAATACCTGAGGGAGCCGATCCAGAAAGCGCCCTTGCAAATATGTCCATACTGGGGTACGACATAAGCAATTTTCAAGGAAGAGGTGTTCTAGAAGCTGCAGCAATGGGAATCAACGTTGATGAAAGAGATATTGCTTTTAGGTGTAATACCATCTGTGTTGAAAATGACACAATTAAAAACCATTCTGGAGGACATATCTCAAGCGAAGAAAGCCACGAGTTAATCGAAGCAGTCGCCAAAGAACTTGGCAATGAGGAAATTAGATTTTTTCCAGGAGTTAGTTACAGGCACATCCTCATCTTAAAACACAAATACAGCCCTGATTTAATATGTACACCTCCTCATGATGTCCCTGGAACACCTTTCAAGGATGTACTTGTAAAAGCTAAGGATATCAGCGGCGAAAAAACTGCAGAACTTCTCAATACCCTTATCATCCAATCAAGATCTGTATTGGAGAATCATCCCGTAAATATCAGGAGGGTAAACGCTGGCAAAAATGCAGCAAATATGATCTGGCCGTGGGCACCTGGGAGAAAGCCCGTTATGAAAACGTTTCAAGAAAAATTTGGTATTAAAGGAGCTGTGATTTCTGCTGTTGATTTAATCCGTGGATTAGGCATTTATGCGGGGTTTAATGTAATAGATGTAGACGGCGCGACTGGCTTATATGATACTAATTACGAAGGAAAAGCAGAGGAATGTCTAAAAGCCTTGGAAACCTATGACCTGGTTTACGTTCATATTGAGGCACCCGACGAAGCATCTCATCAAGGAGACTTGAATTTAAAAATCAAATGCATAGAAGACTTTGATAAAAGGGTTGTTGGAAGAATTTTAAAGAAATTAAAGGATAACATTAAATTAACTGTTCTAACTGATCATTATAACCCAATAAGTGTAAGAACTCATACCTGTGAGCCAGTTCCTTTCTTAATTTATGATAAAAATGAAGAACCTGACGATATCAAAACTTTTACTGAAGACTCCTGTAGCAGAGGTAGTTTTGGGCAGTTGACTGGTGAGGAGTTTATTAAAGTTTTTCTCAATGACCAGATAAAATGAATAATAAGCACAGTTAAGACCTTAACGGTTTAACTTGACCACTTTTTGAGATTTCTAACATTTCAAAAGAATCCTTCTAAGAGTACTTCAAAAGATTTTTTTAGAATGGTTGTTCATTCATTATTCAGATAAATATAATGCCCTGCTAATTCGGAAAGGTGACGAATATGAGTCAAGCTATGCTCCAACAAGCATCAAACTATGCAAAGAAAGCACTTAAACTAGATCAGGCACGAAGATATAAGGAAGCAATTACTAACTATCTAAATGCAGCTACCGTTCTTCAGAAGCTTATTGGTCTTGAGCAAAGCAAAGATATGAGGAACCTCTATTATAGAAAAGCAAGAGAATACTTAGCACGCGCAACTGAGTTAAAAGAAATTGCTAAGAAACCAGTCAGTGTAGACAGTGAGGCTGATAAATCAGAGGACGAAATTGAGGCTGCAATCGAAGAGACGATCGTTGGAGAAAAACCTAATGTTGCATGGGATGATGTAGCGGGTTTAGTAGCGGCTAAATCTGCGTTACGAGAAGCTATTATTCTGCCTATGGTCCGTCCAGATCTATTTAAGGGAGCTAGAAAACCGTGGAAGGGTATTATGCTTTTTGGTCCTCCAGGATGTGGAAAGACATTAATTGCTAAGGCTGTAGCTACTGAATGTGATGCAACCTTTTTCAATGTTTCAGCAGCAGCGATAATAAGCAAGTGGCTTGGAGAGAGTGAAAAACTAGTGAGGGAGTTGTTTGAAGCAGCAAAAGAGAAAATGCCTTCGCTGGTATTCATTGATGAGGTTGACTCTATTGCCACAGAACGGGCTGCTGGCGAACACGATGCACTTCGGAGAGTCAAAACACAACTCATGCAGGCTATGGATGGTGTTACTAGCAAGGCAGAAGATAGGATTGTTGTTTTAGGTGCAACTAACATTCCGTGGGAAATAGATGCTGCCTTTCGAAGACGTTTTGAAAAGAGGATTTATGTTCCCCTACCTGATTTGGAAGCACGCCAAGCAATATTTAAAATACATACTAAAGGTGTAGAACACGCACCAGAGGTCAACTTTGAAGAGTTAGCTATGCTTTCGGAAGGCTATTCTGGTGCAGATATTGCTCTTATATGCCGAGAGGCAATAATGATGCCAGTCCGTGAATTAGATGCTGCTGGTGCTTTAACAGATACAAGTGTTCAAGTTCGACATGTAGCAAAAGGAGACTTCACCTTAGCTATGGAAAAAATTAGACCAAGCGTTTCTTCTGGTGAACTACTAAGATTTGATGAATGGTTTGCAGAATTCGGGGCAGATTAGGCGCTTCTGGTGATAGAGTTGTCAGTGAAAAAGAAAGAAAAAAAGAAAACGGCAAAGGACAAGGAATCAACTCCGAAAGAAGAAATACATGAAGAAACAGGAGTTAAGACAAAGACAAAAGTAAAAAAGACCAAAGAAAAAGTGACTGTTAAAAAACCAAAAGAAACAATAACTGCTGTAGTGGATAAAGAGATTGAAATACTTGAAAAAGAGATTGAAAACGCAGAAATTGAGCTAGAAAAAGCTAAAACTCACGACGCTGAGGCACAGGCAAAAGAGTATTTTCAAAAGAAATATGAATGGATTTCGCATCCATGGATGTTTTCATGTCCTCCTCACTCAAAAAAAGACCATTATGAATCGTGGAAGGAAGACTGGGGAAACCTTCTTTTGGACTGGGCTAAGTATTTCACGAAGCATATCGTGGGCATCTTAGAGCTCACGGATCAGTACCCCTTTTACAACGACGAAATCAAAAGAGGACTCTCAGAAGAAGACATAAGATCCATCATGGAATTCTTAATCGCGCGTGATCTCGCTAGGTGGATAAGCAAAGAGGAAACACGACTCAGAATATATTGGAAGAGTCTGGAAGCTTGGTCCGATATCATTTACGAGTGGATACTAGAAGCCTGGGCCCAAGATTCCTGGGTAATAACCCTAATTGATCTTGTGAGAGCGAAGCAGTCATTCAGTACCATCCCACCTAAGGAACTCAATGAGATTATGAGAATTATGGTTAAGAAGGGATATGCAACAAAGGTCGATGAAAAAGCCATTGAAATCAGTTTCTGAAAGAAGCAATCTGTTATATCAAGAGTTTCCCGCAAATTGAAAGAAAAAGGCTTTTGATTTCATAAATCTACAAATAATAAAATCTTTCAAATATTCTATTAATTGCTTGTTTGGTGGTTTTTTGTATTTTAATTCCAAATTCCAGACTTTCGGTATTGCGTTTCTGATAGTCTGTACGATCATTTGCCCTTTCCAAACTCAACAGTTACAGGCATTAAGTCAACCTGATCTGGAATTTGATACAGGTGTAGCATTTAAGCATCTTAAAAAATATGATCAGTTGGCGCCTCTTCTTCCGGGAAGTGAAAACAGCCAAGATTTTCTAGCATATGCAAAAAAAACACTGGAAAATTCGTTATGGAATGTAGAAATTCAAAGTTGGGCACATAGCGGTCCAAGCATCACACTCAATAATTTAATCGCCAAAAAATCTAACCAAAATGATAATTCCAAGGGAATCATAGTTCTAGGAGCACATTATGATGCCAGAGCGTGGGCTGATAAGGATCCCGATAGAACTAAACGCAAAGATCCAGTTCCAGGAATAAATGACGGCGGGTCAGGGGTTGTGGTTTTGTTAGAACTGGCAAGAACCGTATCTATCCCGGAAGGATATGAAGTTTGGATAGTTCTATTCGACGCAGAAGACCAAGGAGGCATTTCTGGTTGGAAAGGTGGACAGAGTGGGTGGATTATTGGAAGCACTTATTTTGTCAAAAGTCTCTCTGATTCAGATAAAAATCGAATGAAATTAGCGGTGATTTTAGATATCGTGGGAGATTATAATTTGAATTTGCACAAAGAAAGCTCTTCTGATTCCCAGCAAACAAATAAGATTTGGGATTTGGCAAATGAACTCGGTTACGGCGAGAATTTTTTAGACCAGACAGGATCGTCGATAATAGATGACCATCGCCCCTTCATCAACGCTGGAATTCCAGCCGTGGATATAATCCAACAAAGGAGTAAGGATGGATACGATTTCTTCAAATGGCATCATACAACAAATGATACTATAGAAAATGTAGACCGAGAAAGTCTAAGTAAAGTTGGGCGAACCATGGAGTACTATTTAGAAAAACTTGAACTGGATCCTATGTCATCTAATTTAATTCTGTCAATTCTGATAGTAAGTGGTGTAATAGTTCTTTTTGGAACTCTAGTCTTTGTTTTTAGAAAAAAATTGTTTAAGAAAAGGTATAATTGAATTGTAAAAGACTCTATGTTCTTTTAATTTAATTTTTTATGGTGGAGTTTCACAGACAAATTGTTCATAAGGTTTGAGGAATTTTGCGATCTCTACGCTAATAAGTGCGGTGGAACTGAGGAGAATGATGAGTACCCAGTCCATCAGGGATAAAGGCACTGTGTGAAAGACTGGTTGGAGAAATGGAACGTACACAACTACTATTTGTAGAGCAATGGAAGAGACTACTGCAATAACAAGCCATTTGTTCGTGAGTGGTCCAATCTTAAAAAGAGAATATTTTTCAGAGCGAGCTGCAAAGGCACTCCATAGTTCGAACGCCACTACAAGACTGAATATCATAGTTCTTGCGTATTCGACTGAAGCACCTGTATTAATCATCCACCAATATAGAGGCAAAGTAGTAGCTACCATCAGTGTCGCCATCCCCACAACAAACAGACGTATCCTCGTATCAAACACACTTTCATTGGGATCTCTTGGCGGACGGTCAAGTATATCAGGTTCGTTAGGATCGACGCCTAAGGCTACAGCGGGAAAACCATCTGTTACAAGGTTTATCCATAAGATTTGAATCGCCAATAATGGAATTGGAAGTGCCAAGAAACTTGCGGCTATGAAAAGTAGAAGGATTTCGCCAACATTGCCTCGTAAAAGATATGAAAGATATTTTTTTATATTATCGAAAATTCCCCTTCCTTCTTCCACTGCAGCTACAATTGTAGCAAAGTTGTCATCAGTGAGAATCATATCACTAGCTTCTTTAGCTACATCTGTGCCCGTAATTCCCATGGCTATGCCAATATCTGCCCTTTTCAGAGCAGGAGCATCGTTAATTCCGTCACCCGTCATGGCAGTGATATGACCCTTCTCCCTCCATGCATTAACAATTTTGTTCTTGTTTTCAGGTGACACGCGCGCATAAACGGATACCTTATCGACGATTTCATTAAACTCTGTTTCATCCATCTGTTCAAGTTCTTTTCCTGTAAGAACTAAGTCCCCTTTTTCAAGAATTCCGATTTCTTTTGCTATTGTTGTCGCGGTGAGTTTTTGGTCTCCAGTAATCATTACAGTGCGAATACATGCAGATTTCGTTCTCTCCACAGCTCTAATGACTTCTTCTCGTGGAGGATCTATCATCCCTTGCAAGCCAACGAACACTAAGTCCTTTAAAACAGTCTCCTCAGTAAGTTCCATTTTGGTATCTTGAATTTCGCGATAAGCCATTCCTAAAACGCGAAGGGCTTGAGCACCCATATCTAAATTAACGTTACTAATTTCTTCCCTTTTTTCATTGGTTAAGGGAATAATTTTGTCGTCCTCAAGAATGTTCTTGCATAGATACAATATGGTCTCAGGTGCTCCCTTTACACCAACAAATAGGGTTTCATGATTTGTTGCATGAACTGTTGCCATGAATTTGGTTTCTGATGTGAAAGGGATCTCCCATATCCTCGGATTTTCTTCTTTTAGTTCTTCATGGGTAATACCAGCCTTTGCTGCTGCAACAATTAAAGAACCTTCAGTTGGATCTCCAAATAACTCTAAGTCATCAGTTGAGGGATTTTTCTCTTTCATTGAAGCATTGATCTGTAAATGGGCATCATTACACAAAGTTCCAACTTGAAGGAGGAGTTTTAAATCGGAATTTTTTAGCGGATCAATATTTGTTCCTTTTAAGAAAAATTCGCCTTTTGGGGAGTAGCCAGAACCAGTAACATCTATAATTTTTGAATTAGTATACAACTTAGAAACAGTCATTTCATTTTTGGTAAGTGTACCAGTTTTATCAGTACAAATAACGGACGTACTGCCTAGGGTCTCCACCACTGGTAATCTCCTTACAATTGAGTTCCTTTTCGCCATTCTCTGTACACCAACAGTTAGTGCTATGACCACAACTGCTGGAAGAGCTTCAGGAACTCCAGCTACAGCTATACTAACACTCCAAAGAAACAGTTCTACTAGAAAAAGTTGCGTAATGGCAGGTGCACGAATTAATCCCGTCAATGCAACGATCGCGGCTGCTATAATACAGCCAATACCAAGCCATTTGCCTACAACATCTAATCGTTTTTGTAGTGGTGTTTGTTCGTCTTCTGCTGTTTGAATTAATTGAGCTATTTTGCCTAGTTCTGTAGTCATTCCTGTAGCAATGACCAATCCTTTTCCTCGTCCGTATGCAACAGTAGTGCCAGAATACGCCATATTTTTACGATCTGCAAGCAAAACATCCGTTTCAAGAGGTTGAACAATTTTATGAACAGGAACAGATTCTCCAGTAAGTGATGCTTCTTCTATTGTGAGATTAATAGCTTCTATTAAGCGTACATCAGCAGGAACTTTATTACCAGTTTCAAGAAGAACAATATCACCATGAACTAATTCTCTTGAAGGGATTCGCATCGCGATGCCATTTCGGAAAACCAATGCTTCTGGTGCTGCAATCTGTTTCAATGCTTCAATTGCTTTCTCAGCACGGTATTCTTGTACAAACCCTAAAACTGCGTTGGCAAAAACAATCACAAAAATCGCTATAGATTCAAAAATCTCTCCTCCAAAGAAAATTGAAGAAACAAATGAAATAACTACAGCTGCGACTAAGATCAAAACAAGAAATGATTTGAATTGAGCAAAAAAAAGTTTAATGAGACTTGTTTTTTCAGCTTCTTGAATCTCATTCAGTCCATATTTTTCGAGACGTACCTTTGCCTCATTATTGCTAATACCATCATCTTTTGATCCTAAAGTGTTATATGTTTCTTCAACGGTCATCAAGTGAAATTTCTTCTCAGTTAACATATCGCTCACTTTTTTCACCGCAAATTTAGCAGTAGTCTCGATTATACAGCAGAAACGAAGCCTTTATCAGTGTTCAGATAGTTTTCATTTTTTATTACTATAGTTAAAGGCATTTAGGTTGGTTAGATTAGTGCATTTTGAAGGGGACCTATTAAGGGAATATCGTACTCCATATTATTTAAAACATCAATAAGGGGCATAGTAGCCTGTCAGACTAAAAAAAGGTAAAATTAATTATGATGAACTGCCGCCTAAACCAGGAAAATAATATCTTGTACCCCTTGCGTAACTTGAATCAATTCGAGCAATTCCGCCGTCCTTAAAAGCTTTAAGAACTCTTTCAGATCTTTCTTTAGACCATCCTTTTTCCATCATGACCTCTTCGAGAGTTGTCCAACCATTGATACTAGCCAGTTCAAGTACTTCGTTCTGATCGCTGCTCAAGCCCACTGGAATGAATTCAACGATTTTTACATCTGAAGATTTAAGTTCAAATATATTTACGAGATCTGCCTTTTCCAGACGCTTTAACGCTTTATTTATATCATCAGGGCTTATAGTAACTCCTGGAGTTTCTTTATTTACCAACAAAACTATCTCTGCAAGGCTTATAATGCCTCCAGAAGTCTCTTTGTGTTTTTGAAGAATATCAAGGGCCTCTAGCCCAAGTTTATCATAGTATTTATCTTTACCAAACAATCTAGGTTTACCTTTTTCTTCATAAACACCTATTTCTAAAGGCAATCCTAATTCTTCACGCATACGTACAACTTTCTCTCTGTATGAAGGTATAGTTTTCAGTTCCTTGGCATATTTTTTCTCAAACTTTTTTAGTTCGCCTCGGAGTTCTTTTAAAGACGTAAGCATCTTACCCAAATCTGCAAAAAAGAGTTCCGTGCCTTTCTTCCTAAAATCTCGCTCGAGTTTCAACTTTTTCTCGATATCATGTAATCCCATGCTCGGACACCTCATACAACAAAGATTATTCTCTTAAGCGTCTCCGAAAATCATTTAACCAACGGACAGCATTATATTCCAAATTTTTGGCCATTTCTTCATCTATTATTTTATCAGGAGACTCTTTCTTAAGATTATCACGCCATCGCTCGATTTCTACATATGCCCAATAGTCCTTACCGAATCCTGGGAAATTCTCAAGTAGCAGGAGTATGTCATCAAGATTAGGAACAATAAGGTCAATCCTAGCAACACTTCGGAGTTTTGCAAGATCAATCAGTTCAATCATATCGGCTACTACATCTGCTGTCTTAGCAGCTATGTTGGAAACAGAGACGAAAGAAGGACCTATTGTGTCGATGGAACCTTTACCAGTGGCCGGCATAGAAGGTATATCGCCCTCAGCAACACGTAAACGTTCTGCTCCATAAGGGAATTTTTCAATAATCTGCTCCTTTTTTATGAATGTGTCCAGACTGAAATTCAGTGTGTCCAATTTTATACGTGCTTTAAATGCGTCTCTCATCAGAGATCTCAGTTGGCGTTTATAGAGGGTGGGATCTAAATCTCCCTCAATGAGACTTTTGGTGAGTGTATCTAACGTTGCAATTGTTGCAAATAGTTCGGCTTCAAGTTCTACCTGATCTTTTTCGCGTGCCATGCAGAATCCTCCATTAGATTTCGCTCATGTCATATTCTATTTTTTTGATTCCTCTATTTTCTTGTTAAGGAGATAGAGCTCTTTGGAATACCGCTTATAGAGTTTGCTATATTCAACTGCCGCAATTTCTCCTTCTCTGAACTTCTCCTCCAAATTTTCAATAAGATCAACAACTGCAATCTTTTCGCTCTCTAAGTCCATCTGCAGAGTTTCGGTAGTTGCTGAGGTATGAATTACTTCTTCTTTACGAACTTCTCCAGTTTCAGGAAGGTTATGAACGGTCATTCTTGCTTTTAATCGTACAAGTTCATCATCTTTGTTCATTATAACTCCCTGAAGTCGTTCGACCTCACTTTCTAGGACATCTGACTGTCGTTTGAATTTTTCTGTTTCTTCTACAAGTTTAGTAGAAGGCGGGGGTGGTTTTACGCCTACCGGAACAAGGGGAGCTCTAGCAAATAAACCTTTGAATGAATTGACCACGTGATAAATATGAAAATCACCACGCCAACCGTGTTCCAGTATCTTCATATGCAATTTTCCTTGCGCATCTACGTTGGGATGCTTCACATTCCTTATCCAGACGTCTGGAGGTTTTCTCGGAAACTCATAAGGGATATAAATATCAATTTCAAATTTTGAGCCAATATACGATCCACGGCCAGGCAGAAAACCTCTCCAATGTCTTAGGTTACCATTAACTGGGTTAAACTCTTTTGCACGTTGATACATCAACTGTGTTTCGCGAGCGAGTATAAAATCAGCGTTAATCACTAAGTTAACCTCCTAACGAAATTTCAGAAGTTTTACGATGATTAATAAGGTTTCATATTATTAATTCACCCAATACTACATTAATGTTATCTTTCCAACAATCTGTTTCATGGAATAAATTGGCGTTTGTCAATTTTGCAGTTTTTTAACCATAGAATAATGCTTTGATGCATATTAAATCCCCCTAACAAAATCTAAAGGAGAAATAATTTTATTTATCATAGTGTCAATACTTACTAAAGCAAATTTGTTTTCAGAATAAATCACGTTAATGTAACTTCACGAAAAAACAGGGTGTCAATCTTGTCAAAAAAGAAAAAAGACGATGAAATTAATGAACAACTTAATTCAATCAATGATTCTTTGGAAGAAATAAAATTTAATCTTGTACAGCTCTTAGGCAATGCCCCTAAGCAAGAAATAAAAGCAAAATTAGATATCGAGCCTATTAAAGAGTTAATTAACACTCTGGGTGCTGAAATGGCACATGAAAATACGCTTATTGAAATCCTTGAAAAAATTGAAAGTGTTAATGTACCAACTCAAGCAGAATCAAGCGGTATTTCTTCAGAAGTCATTAATGAGATTAAAACGGCTTTAGAGTCTTTTGCTAATCGAACAGATGTCCAATCACCTGATATCAGCCCATTATCAGAAAAAATGGAGGGATTTGCGCGACAAGAGACTGTAGAAGCTATACATCTTGAACTCATGAAATTTCCAGGAAATGAAATCATCAAAGAAATTCGTGAAGGCATAAAAAAAGCAACAGGTTTTGATGAAATAGAAACGATAACAACAACCATTTCTAATAAAATTGATGATAATCTCTCTAAAATAAATGAGACTATGCAAAATGTTGAGTCTCGTCTCAATCGACTGGATGAGTTTGCTGAATTCGCTGCAACCCTCCCAGAAACCTTTGGAAACCTTCAGAGCGACGTAAGGGAACTACTTGAAACTGATAAACAAGATCTTTATGAAAGAGATGAAAAAGCAAGAATCGAAATTGAAAGAGCGACGGATCTTCTTCAAACGGGCGTTAGTCTGATGGATATGCAACCAACAGTCGAAGAAATAAGAAAATTTGTAGAAAGTTCTTTAGGCGAAAAAGAAGCTTTAACTAAATCTAGAGAAGAACTCTTATCGCTTTTGAAAGGTCTTTATGAAGAAATTGCAAAAATGAGAGAAGATATTCACGAGCTTCGTGCCGTTGAGTCTACTTTAGGCAGTGTAAAGAAGTTTTTTGATGCCTTTGTCGCCGAGACAGATGCCTATAAAGATTGGGAAGACAAAGAAGAAAGCCAATAATAGCTTATTTCCATATTCTCTGATAGGAAAAGCTATTTTTTCCATTTAGAAGAGAAAAGTCAGATGTGTTATGACATATCAAATTGCTAAATGTTTTCTAAAACATCATATTCAACAGATGTGTAGCTTGAGTCCTCTACCTGATAAAATCGAAAAATTGGGCGTTGTGGATCTATAACTAATGCTACTGCATTGGGAAATAATGCTTGGTATCTCCGTTGAGTGTCAATATCTGTGCTAGACATAAAACACCCCATTTTCGGGTGAGAGTGATACCAACCTACGATTTTTTCGTCTCTTTCAGCATACTTAGTTGCTGTTTCGACTAAGAACTCATCATGTAAAGTCACATGAACATGTGTGGCGCTCTGTTGACCAGTTTCTAATCCATTAATGAGAAGTTCTTCGTCTTTCATTTTTCCTACAAGTATTCCACCTGATTCAGTTGAAACTTCAGAAGTTCGCCTTATTGCCTTACAGAGCGTGCTATCAGAGATCTTTATGATCATCTTTAATCCCTATTGACATTTGCAGTTTTTTACTCATTAAAGGTTACTACAATTCATTGAAAACAATCTCTAGTTATTTGGTCAATAAAAAACAGGAAATATTACACTAAATGTTTCCACCCTCAGTACGTGTAATGAGGTACACTTTATCGTACGCTCCTACACCTGCTTCAGCAAGAACTTCATTATCCTGCAATTGCCTGCCTCTGAAAACCAGCAGTACAGTAGATGCAGGAATTTTCTTTTCTTTTGATACAATGCTTTTTACATCGTTTACAGTTGACGTTTCGGGCACATCTACGTCTACCACTCCACCACCGATAGCGCTTACTACTCGAACAATCATATTTTTGCGATACCTCCATTCAACCAAAATGTATTTCATGAGAAATATGAGCCACATCCTTATTTTTTCTTTCGTTCATCTATGACTCCATATACAGAACAGATCTTTTTGATAATTCACGACGACAAAAGGGACAAGCGTTTCTTATTTTCAGCCATTCAAATAAATGCTTTTTATGAGCTTTAGTTCCACAATAAGGGCATTTAACAATCTCTGCGTTATCTGAACGCTTTATAGGTAATTTACAGACCATGCAAAATTCTTCTTCGGTCCAATCGTAAGACCCTACAAATTTTGTTTCTAAGATTAAATAATTACCGTCAAAAACACTCGTTGAATGGTCGATATT
Organism: Candidatus Borrarchaeum sp.; assembly: GCF_019058535.1. NCBI lineage: Archaea > Promethearchaeati > Candidatus Borrarchaeota > Candidatus Borrarchaeia > Candidatus Borrarchaeales > Candidatus Borrarchaeaceae > Candidatus Borrarchaeum > Candidatus Borrarchaeum sp. Next base: position 9,950 of record NZ_JAHPYX010000212.1, on the reverse strand, counting down.
GTTTGAGATCGTGTCAAATGTTGTTGTAATGTAAAGACCATCACCTTGAAAATCTTCTTCGTCATCTTCAGGCTTCTCGGTTATTATTAGTTCAATGTAATGAGACTCTACCATTTTCTATCTCTCTTTCATTAGATATTAAGCAGAAAATAACATTTCAGCATAACTTATAATGCAGGAATTCTTAATAATTAATGAGTAATTACAATCATTAATCTTGCTACTTTTTAATGGGTCTCTCAGAGAATAAAGACAATGAGGAGATTAAGAAAATCATGACATCTAATAAACTGAAATTAACACTTGAGACAATAAATACACCAAAGGGTAAAATTCCTACAGCCTCTGGAATTCATAATGTTCTTGAGGCATTAATAGAATATTTCAAAGTAGAAACTGCCGACTCGATTCAGACTTTACGTGATACAATATTACAACAAATGGGAGTTCTAATTAAACAAGAAGTTGAAAACCTAACAAAAGAGGTTCTTGAAACCATCCAAAAGGATTTAATGTCTTTTAGAGAATTATTTACAGAACAGTCTACCTCTATTGAATTGCTGGAGAGATCCCTCAATGAGATAAAAACGCAATTGAGTAATACCTATTCTGCAAACACCGATTCGTTTTCAGGTCTTCTTGAAAAAATGAAAGAATTGGAAGATTCAGTTGAAATACTTGATCTGAAATTCAAAAATTTTGCATCTAAACTAGCTGAAACGCTAAGGACAATTACAGGAATTCAACGTGATTAAGTATTTGTATACAAGAGACTGTATCTTTTAAGATGAAAGGAATTAGAAAAAAGTAGTCGAACAAAAAAAGAGTTGGAGGCTGCTTTTTAGTTGTTTTATGTTGCCAATGTATCTGTTATTAGTAGCCTTGTAATTGTTAAATTACAGTGCTGATTTAAGCCTCCGTAACACGCTTGTTCACCGTGGGTGTAAAATCCTACCACAGGCGTGCCCTTCATTATTTTCTTAATCTCTTCATATTCTCCATCAAGTTTGTTTACTTTCGATAGATAGATTTTCCGGCCTACACAGTTAAAGTCGAACATCATAACAGGCTTAAATTTCGAGTACTTGCTAAACAGGTCTTTAGCTGCAGCTTTTGATCTATCAGTTAAGGTATCAGGTGTACCTTCCAAAACTTCAAGGCCTGTCCCTTCGGGTACATAAGCCCAAAATGTTAAGCCTAGATCGTCCTCTACACTGTGGACGTCTCGTGTCCATATACGTCCTTGTGGGTCTTTGATTCCTGTTGGATAACCTGTTCCTCCGATCCCAGATGAACCACCAAAAGTTACAAATGGATAATATTGCTTTAAAGTATCTACCGATACCTCACTTCCTTTTAAGGATGATATTTGTTCTGCATACCACTCGGCTGCAGGTCTATTATCGATAGTGTAGACTTTATGCCATAGTGTAGTCTTTCGTTCCTCTGGTGGATTCGCTTTAGTCACTAATCCAACTTTGCCTGTTGATTTCCAACCATGTCCAGAATCAACAACTGTAACCATATCTGAAGACATTAATCCTAGAACAACGGCATCTGTATATGCTTTACCATTTGCAAATACATATGGTGGGTTTTCCGTTAACGCGTTGCCAGCTGTGCCTCCGACGACCGGTATGTTACCAACTTCTTGTTGAAGTCCTCGGATAACTCCTTCTTCGCCTCCTGTCGAGCCGTGCATAATAATATAATTTGCACCTTCTTTCATGGCTCCTCCTTTTGCTATTAAAGACTCCAAAGCCATATTAATAGCGGTTTTTCCGGCACCTTCATCATCTTGACACACACCTGAACTTACTCCAACTCCAAATTTTATACGAGGACTACTTATTGCTGCAACCACGATACTATCCTCGAATATTCCAGCAGAAGTAATTTCTCCAGAAGTTGTACAACCAAGCCAAGGACCTGGAATGGCTGCACTTACACCTGCAGCGACATCTTTTGGATTATGTTCATACGCAGAATAGACAAGCGCTACACTAAAATTTTCAGAGCCTACACGGTTTAATGCTTCAGCTGCGGCATCTTTAGCCAAGTCAAAAGCGGACATATCTTCTGTAGTTCTTCGATAAGCGAATCCTGCTTGTACATTCGCTCCAGCTATAGCTCCTTCAGCGGCCTCAGGAGTTTCCTTAATTTCTCTCGATCTGAAGAATTTCCTTATTCTTTCAAACATTCCCATCACTTACACTTCCCTTTTTTCCTTATTTTTTATTTTCTATAATAATAGAATAGTGTTAGAACAAAGCCAAAGTCAATCGGGTTTATTTTAGTTAACCTTTGGCTCTTATTTTACACCTCCTTCGCAGTGTTACTCTATATTAATTATCAGAAAACCAACCTATATTTATTTTGGTATATTTGTAAAATTCTCAAAAAATCATATGAATAGAAGAAGTTGCTTTAAGAAAAATCAAAATATATCCACCAGTTTATACAAAAGCCACAGCACATCAATATTTATTGAAGAGATAGAGGACTAAGGATGAAGAGCGTAAAATTTTAATCGTATAAGCCGCATAAATCATTTCTTATTTTCATAGGAAAGGAGATATAACTCAGATAATATCGTTTAAGTCACTTAGAGTGCAAAGGAGTTTATATCGAGTTATTTAGAAGAGGAAAAAAAGGGAATTGTAAAGACTTATTTAGAAACACTGGGAGCGAATTTATCATGTAGTCAAGGTATCAGTTATCAATAAGCGCGTGGTGGTCAAATTGCAATGAAAATTGAGACCCGCATAACATGCCTGCTCTCCCATGGAATAAAAACCAACTAGTGGCTTCTCTTTTGTGTATTTTCGTATTTTGCTGTACTCTTCTTCGAGCTTATTGACCTTGCCTAAGTACATTTTTCTTCCACAACAGTTATAATCGAACATAATGACCGGGTTAAATTTCTTGTATTTATTGAATAACTCTTTTACACTGGCTTCTGATCTGTCAATTAGGGTTTCGGGTGTACCTGTTAACACCTCAATGCCTGTCCCTTCTGGAATGTAACTCCAGAAGTCAATAGAGCCATCGGCGTTTATGCCATGAATATCTCTTGCCCATATTCGTCCTTGAGGATCTTTCACGCCGCATGGGTTACCTGTTCCTCCGAGCCCAGATGCGCCTCCAAATGTAACGAAAGGATAATACTGTTTTAGCGTTTCTACAGTGATTTCACTACCCTTTAGTTCACTTATTTTTTCAGCATACCACTCAGCCGCTGGACGATTGTCAATTGTGTAAACTATATGGGTTCCTGTTGTTCTCCGTATTTCTGGCGGATCAGTCTTGGTCACCAATCCTATTTTACCGGTAGGTTTCCATCCGTGACCGCTATCAATTGCAGTAACCACTTTTGAAGATACAAGTCCCACGACAGCTGCATTCGTATACGCTTTACCATTCGCGAACACATATGCAGGGTTTTCTGTTAATGCATTTCCAGCGGTACCACCTACCACTGGAATATTTCCGACTACCTCTTGAAGTCCCCTGATAACTCCTTCTTCTCCACCAACGGAGCCATGTACAAGCACAAAATTCTCTCCTTCTTTCATTGTTTTGCCCTTATTCTTTAAGGATTCCAAGGCCATTTCGATAGCTATCCGACCGGCTGCTTCGTCATCTTCACTAATTGATTGGCCAACGCCTACACCAACCTTTATGTGTGGAGAACTGATCACAGCAACCACAATACTATCTTCAAACAATCCTGCTGAAGTGATTTCTCCTACAGTAGTGCATCCAATCCAAGGACCTGGAATGGCTGCACTTACACCTGCAGCTACCTCTTTAGGAGGAAATTCGTACGCAGAGTAAACCATAGCTATACTAAAATCTTCCTGACCGACTTTTTTCAATGCTTCAGCTGCGGCATCTTTAGCCAAGTCAAAAGCGGACATACCTTCTGTAGTTCTTCGATAAGCGAAGCCAGTTCTTACATTTTTTCCGAATACAACTCCTTCCGCAGGGATTTCAATAACTTGCCTTTTTCTCAACTTTTCCCTTAATCTATCAAACATTCCCATTTTCTACACTCTCATATTTCGTTCATCATTTTCTTTTGATTTCATAAAATATCTAAACATAAGAACGGTGTTTTAATAAATCCAGTTTAATTTAAGCAATTTAAAACGTTTATATAACACCTTCTTTGTAGCATACTGATTAGTGAAATACACATTCATATTTATTTTGGTAGAATTCGTAATATTAAATTTCAAAAATTACAAAAAAAATGGGTTAGAATGAAATAATCCAGAATATTTCTAAAAAATATATGTAACCTTCGCAATATATCATTCATTTATGAAAAGATTGATTTAATAGGAAATTTGCTTATCGGTCATATACATTGAATTAACTGATTGTTTTATCATGTCTCCGCAAGAAGACCCCCTCAACGTGTTGGGGGGATGAATTGCGTGTGTTACTTGTTTCACTTTCACGATACCCCCTAATCTTTAAATACGGTTTTGCAGCGATTCTAAGTAGAATTGAGCTGAGGTAACACTCGCCAGTTCTCACATTCACATAAAGTTCAGGGCAGGGACTGCCCGTCGAGCCTGTTTGACATATCCCGTTGGGGAATGGATGATTCAGGAAGCCAGCCTACTTGTAGGGTGGTAGTTCACGTTGAGAATCTACATATTTTGTGCTAAAATATGCCATTAGAAACGAATATTGGATAATATTGTTATAATCCAGTAAAATTGGTAGCAACCATTGATGATTAGTAATACTAACAAAAGTGATATTGTTCGCCTATTTCCGAATGTATATAAATAATGCTAGAGCAAACATACAAACTATGACTCCTTCAAAACGGGCCAGTTTTGAAGTCTATTTCTCAGAAGATGGTCTAAGACAAGTTTCAAACCCTGTGCGCATGAAAATATTAGAAATGTTACAAGAGAATTACGGTGAAGGGCTTGAATTAAAAGATATTTACCTACTTTTTGAAAACAGTGGACAGAGAAAGTCTAAAAGCACACTCTGGGAGCATTTGAAGATACTTATTGACAAGAAACTTGTCATCGAAAGGGCACATCCCGATGATAAGAGAAGAAAATTGTTTATTTTAAACTCTAAATTTGTTGGAACGACTGAAATGCCTATGGCCGAAGTGAGCGAACAACTTTCGGTGATAATTCAGGAATCCATTGGAGATCCATTGACTTTTGCTAACGGACTTTTTTGTGCCGTTAGATTTGGTATAGAGGGTCTCACCAACTTTAACCTGTCACCTGTCCTCCGCGAAATCGGAAGGACAATAGGAAAAGAAATTGCTTCAACACTTCTAGGTGAAAATCTAGATGAAATTCTAAAAGATCTTTCAAAGTTCTGGGAAATGCATAAACTAGGACACGTAAAGGTTGTTTCAAAAGCCCCAATCACTTTAGTAGTCACTGAATGTTATGAGTGTAGCCGGTTTCCCAACGTTGGAAAATGCCTGTGCGCTCAAGACGAGGGCATTCTTGAAGCAGTTTTCGAAACAAAATTCAAGAAATCGTGTAAAGTTGAAGAGATCGAATGCTATGGAACAGGTCATTCTCATTGTAAATTTAATATTACTTTTCCTTTACTTTAGTGAATAATAGCTTTATGAGCTAAGAGGTGTTAAGAACATGGCAAGTGAAATCTTAGGAAAAGAAATTAAAGAAATAGTTCAGGGAGACGTTCAATGGGATAAGGAAACCCTAAAAGCGTATTCTACCAATCAAAGCATGTATAGAGTGAAACCCATGCTAGTAACGTTTCCTAAAGATGATGCAGATGTTATAAACATTATAAGAATCGCCAGAAAATATGCTTGTCCTGTGACTCCCCGGTCTGGAGGAACAAGTTTAGCGGGAGCTTCTCTGAATACTGGCATAATTATTGATTTTAAAAAATACATGAACCAAATTTTAGATTTTGTCGAAGAAGACGGACAGCATTATGTAATTTGTCAGCCTGGAGTTAATCACAAAGCATTACAAGAGTTCATTAAAGTAAAAGGTTATTTCTTGCCTCCTGATCCGTCGAGTGCCCCAATCTGCTGTATCGGAGGAAATGTTGCTACTAAATCAAGCGGTGCGCATTCAGTTCGGTATGGTACTTTTGATGACTATGTTGAAATATTGGAATTCATAACGATCGATGGAATTCTTGTCAACACATCTAATGAAGAAACAATTCCTGAAAATATACAATATAGATTGCTACGATTAAAAGAGAAAATTTCTGCTGATGACGAGACATTAAACTTTTACAAAAAACGCGAAGGAGTTAAGTCTTCGAGTGGATACAATTTACCTGCACTTATACGTTATAGTAAAATTGGAGATTTTCTTGCGCATATACTTGTCTCTTCCGTAGGAACTTTGGGCGTTTTCACAAAGATTAAGCTTAGGATCGAAGAAATTCCAGAAGGTGTAGCCACAAGTTTAATTTATTTCAGACAGCTTGACGAAGCAATGGATTCTGTTAAAGGTATCAAAGAGATCGGTGCTGTAGCTATAGAGTTATTGAATTACGAGAGTCTGAAGTTAGTCAGGAAAGAAAACCCGAAACTAGGTATACCTGAAGAGGAGGTTCATATGTTGCTCATTGAATTTCAGGGCCTAGAACGGTTTGATCAGATAGAAAAACTTGAAAGAATGATCGTTGAAAAAGGATACGATATTTACAACGAGGTTATGACTGAACTAGATGAAGAGAAACAACATAAACTATGGGCAGTACGTCACGCCATTTTACCGACCCTCATGAAATTTACTAAAGGAACTGACTTAAAAGCCCACGCACTTATTGAGGATATTGGCTTAAAAATTCAGTATCTTGCTCCATTTATAAGAGAAGCCACTAAAATCTTCCAAAAATACAATTTAATAGTTGGAATGTATGGACATGTTGGAACGGGTACAATTCATCTACGTCCTCTAATTAATTTGAAGGATCCAAAACACATTGAGATGATACCTCATCTAGTGGATGATGTGTATGACTTACTGTTTACATACGGAGGAACAATAACTAGCGAACATGGAATGGGAAGAAACAGGACAATGTACCTTGAAAAGGAATATGGAAGTACAATTTATAATTACATGAAAGACGTCAAGGTCATTTTTGACCCAAAGAATCTGCTAAATCCAAAAATGATGATTTGCGAGGACTGCAAGATCACCGACAACCTAAATATTATTTAAGTAGTTTCATCCTTACTTATGTTTGTTCTTGAACTAACACTTCTTCATTTTTGGCATTAGGAGGTTTTCTTATGATAGCACAAATTGTTTTGACACCCTGGGAAAGTAAAAGACTTATTGCAAAAGGAGTTGCCCAACTGGATTCCGTTAAAAATGCCCTTGAAAATGGCATTGTTGCCATTGCAAGAGGAACTACCGATGCTTACTGCTATGAGGAATTGCTTGGCAAGCCTATTGATAAAGAAAATTTTGTTGCAGGAGCCATTGCGCCTGACAGGCTTTGTTTAATTGATTTTTCTAAGATAAAATCAGAAGTAGCCTTTGTGAATGGTGAACTACAAGAAATAAAAACTAACGAAATTGTAAAAGAAATGAAAGCCGGCGATGTATTTATCAAAGGCGGAAATGCTGTGGATCTATTTGGGAATAGTGGGATTCTAATCGGGGCATCTCATGGAGGAACAATCGGTAATTCAATAGGACAAATCATCGCTAAAGGAGTTGAGTTAATCTGCCCCGTTGGACTTGAAAAGCTCATCATGACGCCAGTTGATGAAGTTGCATCTTTAGCAGGAATTACTAGAGTGAATTATTCAACAGGTATGCCCTGTGGCTTTTTTCCCGTCACAACAGGGACGACAATTACCGAAATTCAAGCATTAGAACTGTTGACCAACGAGGACATTGAAGCAATTCAACACATAGCTTCGGGTGGAGTAATTGGAGCAGAAGGGTCAATAGTTTTACAAATCTCTGGAGATGATGATGGGGTCAATGAACTTATTGAAATCATAAAGAATATTAAAGGTGAACCGCCCCTTAATGTCCCTGTACGAACTTGTCCTACATGCGATTGGCCTACGTGTCCTTGGAAAGGTACGGAACGTCCCTATTAGATAAAGATTTCTAAAACACAATAAATACACAATTTCTTTCTTTTCGTTTCTATTTTTAACAAAAAGAATTCATAAGAAGAAATCCGCTTTCATGAGAAAAAAAGAAAGATTAGCACTTTTAATTGTATGAGTAAAAAAGGATCACATCATACCCCTTTGTTCTGGTTCTGATCCTTTAATGCAGTAGTAGTCTTTAGTGAGGGACATATTTGAGAAGACTGGGCATGTGGGACAGATGCAGCCTTTCTCTGCAGTTATTTTTGGATTCTTGCCGATTGTTGCGAAGCAATAGCCAATAGGCTCGGCACCTTCAACAAATGTAGGGCAACTCTTGCAGATGCACATTGAAAGTACCATTTGCTTTCTTTTTTCCATTTCTTCTGGCGACATTTCCATAAGAGTTCACAACCTTTCGAGCTCTTGCTCAAACTGTAATCAACTATTATGATAAATGACTTAAAATCTATATGATTGTGACATAACTGCTCGTGCCCATTTAAAGGCTTATTCGGCGTTAAGACAGGGTACAGTACAACCCTTGCATTCAGTTGCATTTAACTGTGTAGGCGGTTCGCCTTTAATACTCTGTACTAGTTGTAATGCATTCTGTATTTTTTCATCGTCGCCTTCTGAGAAAAGAGTTATAGCACCTTCTGCGCCATTTACACCTCCAGCTCCGACGGGATAAACTGAAAGGTCGAATAGTTCTTTACAAGCTTCGACTTCTGTGATGACCTTGCCTCCAATTACTGGAAGTATTCCATAATGAAGACCTAATGGATAATCAAACTTCTTGATACCTAAATCTAAAGCTGCTAGTTCTGCGATAGGCAAAGGAATAAGTTTCTCTAAACCTACAGGCATGATCAAGTGTGCTCCTCTAGCGCTTACAGGACCTATAAACGCGCCTGTAGTACCTCCTATTGGATGCCCCAACATAATTGCCGGATACCACGTGTAATGCCCATTTTCGAAGGTTGAATAAAGGGCATTAGCCCCCTTAATTACTACATCCTCTGATTTCAATTCATCAAGTGCATCTGCATACTTCATCTCGACTTGTTTTCCTTGTTCAATCACAATTGGAGGTATACGTTCGTCTGTCTTAGTAAGACATGTGCCACGTGGTTTTATCATTCCTGCTGCAAAGTATTGGCGATCAATCTTCTTTTGTAATATTTCTTCGGCGACATATCCATTTGTACTTCCGCCTATAATGATTATTTTCCCGCTAGATAATGCATTTTTAACTTCTGGAAGAGCTGCAACGCCTTTTCCAATTAATCTTTTTGATTCTGAAGGTGTCAAAGTAAAAGTAAGTTTACTCATGCATTTTCATCTCCTATATTGTCGTTTCTTTAAAGAGAGTAAATCGTACGTTACCTTACGTGGTTTGGTAGATAAATAGTTACTCCTCCATAAAATTTAACTAATTTCTTTCACCAATACCTTTGCACAAATAAACAAAGATATACAAAATGTGTTTAATTATAATACGGAGATGCCCTATTAGCAGTTTTGAGCTTCGTGAACTACCACCCTAAAAGTAGGGTGGCTTCCTGGGTCATCCATTCCCCAGCGGGACATGTCAACCAGGCTCTACGGGCAGTTCCTGCCCTGATGATGATCGTGCTTTTACATAGTGAGTGGATCGCTGTAACACCATAATGGCGGAATTATGGTCTCTCGCTAACACCAATCCACAGTACGGACAGCGGTGGATTCGTGTTGCCAGGGTTTTCGGCACCAACTTCCCACACCGACTACACCGTTGTGTGGTGTGATAGGCACTCACATACTCTACCAGCGTACCAGCTTCCTCCGCTTTGTACTCGGTAAAACA
>NZ_JAHPYX010000211.1:0-12088 GCF_019058535.1 Candidatus Borrarchaeum sp. | reverse complement strand
TCCTAATACAATTCCAGCAAAACCAGCACCGACTAATATCCCTTGAACGGCTGTGATAAGCCCAAACACACCTAGAGTTAATATGAAAGCGATGATATAAATAAAATATCCAATTAATCTTTTAAAGAGCATATTTAATCTTTTAGGAATATCAGCTACCCAGTGTATCACTTTGTCGTAAATGGTTAGGCTTATTCTTACTGCATATACTGCAACTAGCCATATAATTGCTATTTCTAACAACTGTGCTAGGAGTGGATAGGTAGTTGAAATTTGTACCCAATAAGAATAGAAATTGTATCTTAGCGTTAAAAAACCCAAAATTATTAGAAGAATAATCACAGGAATTAAATAACTGGCTAGTATTTTGCGAGTTGTTGTTTGGATTTGAGAATCATCAGTTTGCGAAATTGTATTCACGTCCTTTTAGGAAAAACTTAACAGTATGATATTATTAAGTTTAACTAAAGCGGTGTATAGTCTATAAGTAGTTATGCAAACCGAGATCAGTTATGTGTTCATTTGCATTTCTTTTTAGGAAAAAAGCAACTCAACTGAGATTCTAAGTAGATAAATAGAATGAGAAGGGTTTTTAATAATAATATATATTGATTGTGTGAATGGTAACATTTTAATAGTCTCTAAGAGTGCAATAACACACTCCGCATAAATGGTGATTTTTAGTTAAAATAAACAGGCAATCCGACGGTATTTTCAAATGAAATTTCTAATAGGTGTATGCGGAATAGGACTGGGTCACGCAGGAAGATCAGTAAAACTTGCTGAAACATTGATTTCTCATGGACACGATGTTTTTTTTTCATCCTTTGGGGCAGCCGCCGATTTTATCAAATTAAACGGGTACAAAGTTTATGATATTCCTCCCTATGAGTGGTATACCGCAGGTCCAGAACCCAATTGGTCAATGTCAGCTTTAAATGGTGCACCAATCGTTCATCGAATAATCAAGGGCTATAAAAAGATTCTAAAAATCTTAAAGAAGGAAGGGCAACCTGACTATATTATCTCAGATGCAGATTTTCCGACTTTGCTGACTATTGCTAGACACAATCTGGACGGAAGTTTTCTTACAAATACATTAAGAATTGGTACACTTGGAAAACAATTACTTGATTTTGGGAAGACAGGTCGAATTCTCCGTCCTAATTTGAAATTTCTTTTCAACAAAAAAGTAGATGCGTTCTTTCTTTACTTATATAATCGTACGAAAAAGATTTACTGCTTGGACTTCCCTCATCCACATACAATTGCAAGACATAATAAACTTGCAGATTTTAATGGAAAACTACAATACTGCGGTTTAATTAAAGGAAAAGATCCTCAAGAATTGCCTTCTAAAGAAGAAATAATGAAAAAACTAAAACTAAATCCAGATCTACCTACAATTTATTTCGGTATAAGCGGACCGAACAAATATCAGCTTATTAACTTCTTCACAAGACTTTACGATGGTTGTAAAGAAAAAAACGTAATTATAACCACTGGAACGCCCTCTTCTTCAATGCTAATGCCCTATAGAAACAATGAGTTCAGGATTTTCCACTGGTATCCCATGAGGGAAGAATTAATGAAAGTTGCAGATGTTGTTGTGTCTCGTGCTGGACTTAGCACAATTTCAGAAATTTTAACTTTCGGAAAGAAAAGTCTATTAATTCCAGAATTACAACCAGAGCAGATGGAAAATGCACATTCTCTAGAAAGCCGAGGTCTCTGTGCTACAATTCATGAAAAGGCTCTAAATGAAGAAATCTTTAATATTCAATTAGCAAGAGTATTAGAAAATAATCAAATGACAAAACGGTTAAAAGAATATCAATCACTTTGTAGACGATATGATGCACTTTCAATGATAACAAACGATTTTAATTAAGCTTATTTTATATGAAAAAAAGAAGAACTCGAATCTCAGTTCTAAAAATAACCCTAAAGGTCTAAAGCAGACCTTACCTTACTAGCAAAGAGCTTTCCTTTTACTCCATGAGATTCAACTTTGATATTACCATCACTTTCAGCTTTTTTTGCACGTTCCTTATCACCCGAATTAACTACCTCTTTAATAATATTGCTCTTTCCTGTAATGCTGACATGAGGGCTTTCATGAAGTCCTTCAGCGACAGTGATGCTTCCGTCGGTCTGAATCACGGCAGATGCTAAATCTTCAGGATCCTGACCCACAACATTAATCTTAGCTGCGCGTACGATTTTTAAGAACAGTTTTGATTTTTTACTTTCCTTTAAATAAGTTTCTGCTTCTTTTAATCTCTTATTTACGCATTCGAAAATTGAACTCATATTCACGATGCCTCCGATAGTGCTAACTCAATTTCGGGATATTATTATATATAGTTTATAGTTTTTACGATTGAAAGTTGATTGGAATTCAACTTCTGAATAAAATTGAATGTATTAATAGCAATTTTCAAAAATCTTAAAAAACAAATAGATGAAGTGAGAGATTATGACTACAAAAAAGGAGCCTCATCAGGTAATTGAACTTACTGAAGATGATGCAGAAGCGATCGAACAACTCTTCAAAGATGTTTGGCCACACGCAACAGAATATCCGCATGACTGGCGAGAAAAAAGAACGCTATCCAAAGAAGAAATTATTGATGAGATGAGACAAGGATATCATTACTTTGGTATCAAATTTGAAGGCACATTAGCTGGACTTTACAAAGCCCTAATTACCCCTGAGGGATGCTTCGGAGCACATCAGTCGATAAATCCGAAATATTGGAGGGGCGGCATGGGTGGAGCTATGTACACGCAATTTATAGAATTTGCAAAGAAGATGGGGTGTAAACGCAATTATTGCAACATTTTAATCGGTCAAACTGCTAGTGAAAAACTGGTAAAGAAATTTGGATTCAAAGAAGTTGGTGAACCATATGAACAGGCAAAAGGAATGCTTGTGCAGATGTATGAAAGAGAGGTAGAATAACGTTTGAACTATGCAACTTTAAAAACTGAATTACTTTGCCTAGGAGCAAAAGCTAAAACTAAACGACATTTAAGAAAAACTGGAGCTGGACCCGCAGGTGGATCTTATTTTGTCCTTCCAAATAGGAGTCTAGTCCAAATACCGGTTGTAGGTCACTTCGTCCAAAATTCCCCTTTTTCAATTATTGAAGACTCAGATGTGTTATATCTCTTTAAAAACAGTGGAAAGGTATGTGAAATACAAGGAGTGCCTACACCGCAGTTCTATGGAATGAATACATCAGATGGCATTCCCATGTGGAAAATTGCATTAATTCACGGTGTAGACTGTCTTGCAACAACCGTAGACCAGACTTGTATACACTGGCGTCATAATTTACAATGCGATTTCTGCGGCATTGAATTATCACTCAAACATCACAGTACGATTACGAGAAAATCACCTGAAAAATTGATAGAAGTAATACAAGCTGCACGTGCAGAAAATAGGGCTAATCATATCACGTTAACTATTGGTACACAAGCTGGAGAAGATCGAGGTGCAAATATTCTTTCAGAAACGACCAGAAGGATAAAAGAGGAAATTGATATCCCTATTCACGCACAAGCAGAACCCGCAGATGAAATATATCTAGGGAAACTAAAAGATTCAGGAGTAGATACGCTCGGAATTCATATTGAGACCACTGCCCCCGATATTTTCAAAAAAGTGTGCCCTGGTAAAGCAATGCTCGACTTTGAATATTATGAGAAGATTTGGGGGCATGCAGTAGACATTTTCGGTAAGAATCAAGTAAGTTCATTTGTAATAGTAGGTTTAGGAGAATCAGATGAAAGCATTCTAAATGGCGCTAAGTGGATGGCATCAATTGGGGTAATTCCTTTTGTAGTTCCACTTCGACCAATTCCTGAAACGCCTTTAGAAAATGCAATACCTCCTTCGCCAGAACGAATGATTTATTTATATGAAGAAGTGGGAAAAATCTTAAAGGAAAATAATCTAAATCCTAATAAAAACAAAGCTGGGTGTGTTCGCTGTAAAGGATGCTCATCCGTTGATGAGTTTGTAATCGGTTATTAATAAAACCTTTCTCCCAGTTCTTTTGTGGAATTGATTTACTTTTTTTAAATCTTCATTAACTACATTCAAGATTAGAATGTAGAAAAAGCACTCTAATAATTTGCTCAAATAATTGAATATATAATGCAAAAAATCGAAAATAACTGGACAAACAACTTTTGATAGAGGCTTGAATGCATGTAAGAGACGTTATAAAAAATTAGGTGATTAAATGACATTTAAAGATTTAATAGACCCGAATCCTAAGAAAGCCTTCTTACTAGCTAATGAAGCTATAGCAAGAGCGGCTATTGAAAAGGATGTTAAAGTAGCAGCATTTTATCCTGGTTCTCCTACAAGTGAAATTTTAGATACAATGTATATTCTTGCACGATATTTAGATGACCTAAAAATGGAAGTAGCTTCGAATGAAATGGTGGCTCTTGAAACCGTAGCTGGTGCTTCGATGGCGGGAGTACGTGGATTTACTTCTATGAAAAGTGTAGGACTAAATGTTGCTGCAGATTCATTCTTTAGTTTGGGCTATACTGGTGTAAATGCAGGTTTAGTTTTATTAATAGCGGATGATCCACATGCCCATTCTTCACAAAGTGAACAGGATGCAAGGATTTTCGGTGAAGCTGCACATGTACCTATGCTTGAACCGTCTTCTGCACAAGAAGCATATGATATGGTTAAGTGGGCTTTTGACTTATCTGAAAAATACAAAATGCTGGTTCTGATCAGAACAACAACACGGGTAAATCATCAAAGTGGAATAGTACAGTTAGGTGAACTGAAGAGAAAACCTTTCAAAAGAAACGATTGGAAAGAGATTCAAAGTAAATATTACACTTTAAGTGCTACTGCTAGAAGGTTAAAAGGAGAGGCTCTAGAGAAACTGAAAAAAGTCGAAGAAGAATTTGAAACGAATCCATTCAATAAACTAACTTTAGGAGAAGGAGATATTGGAATTATTACTTCTGGTGTTTCATATCTGCATGTTCTAGAGGCTGTTGACATCTTAAATATAAATCCTCATATCTTGAAACTTGGAACTACACATCCTCTCCCGAAACAAATGATTGGAGACTTCCTTAAAAAAGTCAACAAAGTCATAATTGTAGAAGAACTCATGCCGTATCTTGAATTAAGAGTTACTGCAATTGCCAAAGATGCGACCCCATCAGTTGAAATATACGGAAAATATACAAATAATTTTGATTATGTTGGAGAATACACTGTACAGTCAGTTGTTAAAGGAATTTCCTCCGTTTTAGGTCTTGGTAGCCCAGTGGATTACGATTTTTATCTTAACCGTGCTGAAAAACTGAAATCTATTTTACCAAAGAGAATGCCTACCTTCTGCCCAGGATGCCCGCACAGATCGACATTATGGGCAGTGCAACAGGCTATCAAGGAGCAAGACTATGTTGTCAACAATGACATCGGCTGTTATTCGATGCTGCTTTTGGAGCCGTATGAAATTACTGACTCTTTATTGTGCATGGGGGCGTCTCTAGGCATTTCAAGCGGTATGCAACACGCACTTAATGATAAAGTCATTTCATTCGTAGGTGACTCAACATTTTTCCATGCTTCATTGCCGGGGTTTGTAAACGCTGTGCATAATAAACACAATATTACTGTGTTCATCCTAGATAATGCAGTCACCGCTATGACTGGTCAACAGCCAAATCCTGGTTCTGATTTTGGAGCACTTCCAGTTGTTGAAATTGACATCGAGGCCATCGTTAGAGCTATTGGTGTCGAGCATGTTACCATGATCAATGCCTTTGATCCTAAGAACAACGTTGACAAGATAAAAGAGGCTTTAGAATTTGAAGGAGTTTCTGTTGTAATTTCAAAAGGTCCTTGTGCTTTATATAATGACCGCTTGAAGAGAAAACGCGGAGTTCCGATAATTCCGAATATGGTCGATAAGGAAGAGTGTAAGACTATCTATGCTTGTATTAGGGACTTCTACTGTCCTGCAATTGAGATGGATATGGAAAGCCGGCAAGCTGTCATTCTAAAAGATTTATGCGATGGCTGCATGGTCTGTGCCAAACTCTGTCCAGTTTCGTCAATAAAAACTACAGGTGGTTGAAACAGTTCTAGTTAACTTACTATAACTTTATATCACCTCATATTATTGAAGCGTCCACCTCCTGTGTCAGCTTTTAGTTACATCCTGGGGTCTGTCTGTTTATAGGGATGAGACCCCATAATTACTACTAGTTGTTAAACATGACGGCGATTATTACACTGCCAGGGGTCATCACCTCGGTTACTAACAGGGCATTGTTGAATGCCCTTCTGCGAAAATTCGGCAATGCCCGAAGACGGGCTTTTTCTCTGAAACGCAAAGGTTTAGCGACTTCCTGTATCGAAACAATCCTTCAGCAAGAAATCGGGCTCAATGCCCGTTATATTAAGGACGCATATTACTCCATCAAAGATTTACCTTATAATACCACGTTTGGGGGGTTGAAGAACCAGCGGTTGCGCGAGAAAGGTAAAATTACCAAAGAAGAATACAAGCAACGCCGAAATGCGCTACTTATCTCCCGAGGAGAACGCTCTAAGAAGGGCAACCTCAACCTCAGACTTGATTTTTCCACCATGCAACTGCGCATCAACACCTGTCGTAACGATAACAAGTGGATGTTTGCCAATGTATTCATCCCGCAAAAATATCTCGACAAATACCATGGATATCTGGACGGTTCGCACCCTTATACCGTGCTGCTTAAGCGGCGGGACTTTGACCGGGGCTATGACCTGCGTATCAGCATTAAAATCCCCTGCATGATACAGGAGGCCTCACGGGTGATGACACTGGATATCAATGCAGGTCACACCGATTTCGCTGTGATGAACAAGGAGGATGGCATGCCTGTAGCGATAGGGAGGTTCAACCATCATAAGACCCAGTACACTAGGCGGGGAAAACGCAACCATCTGTTGAACATGCTGGTGAGAAAGATCGGCAACTTAGCGCGACATTACTATGCTGAGGTAGTGGTGGGATCTCTCAACACAGGTAAGTTCAAAAGTTACAGCAAGAAAGCCACACGGACGATTCGCCAGCTGCCGCAGTACCAGTTTCAGCACTTGCTGAAGCGGTTGGAGTTGCAGGGTACAAAAGTGAGTGAAAGGTCGGAGGCCTACACCAGCAAGTTAGGTGACGTCATCTCTCAGTTAATAGGGTATGACATTCACAAGTGTGCGGCGATGATGTTCGCACTGAAGGTCATCAACTATGACTTATTTAAGCAGTTGAAGACGTTTCTCTTCGGAGTCCCATCATATGAGGCTTATGGAAGGCGGAGACGTGGGCGAAGGAGAGAAAGCGGGCTAACTGCCCCCATCCAGTACCGAAAGTTTTTAAAAAGTATGAAGTTCTGGATGGCAATGAATTCCTCAATAGTAAAAGAGGATGGAGGCTACCTCCCGACTCCAGGTAGGGAGGGGTTGTCCTTTCTGGACAATTTAAAAGCGAACTTTCCTTGTCTGACCATGAACATATGGTAAGCTATATGAAGATATGGTAAGTATCGTGACCTGGTGTTCAATAATGGTAGCCGGTTATAATATTATGCTGTCGGGTGTTGGTGGTCAAGGACTTATGTTACTATCATCAATCATTGGAAATGCCTGTAACAAACTAGGACTGAAAGTAATAACTGGAGAACAGCATGGCCTCTCTCAAAGATCTGGCTCAATCTATGTCCATCTTAGAATCGGTGAAAAGGTACATTCGCCATTAATTCCTTATGGTTTCGCAGACATGATTATTTCCATGGAAGCTACCGAGGTTCTGCGTTATATTGAATTTCTCAAAGATGATGGAATCATCATTATGAACAGACGTATTATGCATCCTTCTCTAGTAACTGCTGATATTGCAAAGCACAGAGATGAAAATCGTAGATATATCACCTTAGAACAGATATTTGCTCAGTTAAAACAAGTAACTAGCAATATTATTATATTAGACGCAACAAAACTTGCTGAACTTGCTGGGAATCCAAGAACCGAAAACACGGTATTGAGTGGTGCAGCCAGTGCTTTACAGGAGTTCCCCATCGATAAAGATGTTCTGAAGGAGGCTATCAAGGATTTGGTGCCATCTAAGACAATTGAAGAAAATATTAGAGCGTTTGACTTAGGCTATGAAGAGGCAAAGAAAATCCTTACGAGTCTATGAGTTCACTTTTTTTATAATAGCAAGATACGAGAAAAAAGAGAGTCTACTAGTAGAATGATTAAACTTAAAAACAAAGAGAAAGAAAGAGAATCTAATTGACAAAATGATTAAATTTAAAAATAAAAATTTATTCTATGGTTTTTGTTTAGAATCAAAAGAAGTTAAGAAGTTTTAAATTTCCAAGTTTATGCTTTTTTTCGTCTAATGAATTTTAAGTTAAAACCAGTATAGGAGGCTATATTTATGCCAGAAGGAACTGTAAAATTTTTCAATACTATGCGAAACTTCGGCTTTATTACCGGCGATGACGGCAAAGACTACTTCGTCCACATTAGTGGAATTAAAGAAGGAACAGTAATTGGTGATGGTGACCGGGTCGCTTTTGAGGTAGTCCAAGGCGATAGAGGACCGAAGGCTGAACAAGTTGTAAAAATTGAGTGAATGACAAATCCAAACTACCCTTCTTGCGTGAAGGGGCGACAAATAATCAAGTAGATCGTATCTTATAGTTAGTAACTATTTCGCGTGCTATCTATAGTCCAAAAACTAAAAACCTTTAAACTAGCGTACAGCAACGTATCAATTTGCGGATTCCGCTAATTGACCTCACGATTCATCTATTTTTCTATCGAGAACTTAGCACAACGAAAATGCCGCGATGTGAAAGACTTCCATAACATCTTTCATACTGACAATTTTATGGCGAATCATTTTCTCTGCACCAGGAATGTTACAGTAACAGTCTCTTCTACCCCATCTTCATAAACTTCTTCAGTAGTCTGCAATTCCAAGAACCTCACCATTTTTTATCGTTTTTTTAATGATAAATTATTTATATTCATTCCAAAAAAAGCGCATTGCGTTGAAGATCCTTAAAAAAAAATAGAATATAGATTATGAAATCTATGCTAAGGTGGTATGTTTGTGGATGTTGAATTACAGGTAAATGGTAATAATATTCCTCTTCATAAATTTGCACAAAAAATCTGGCGTGGAGTCATTATTGGGCTTGTTAAAGAACTGAAAGGGGTTCCTGACGATATACATAATGTAAAACTACAGATTAGACTATGATATTCTTAATATGCTTTAAGAAAATATTCTTATGTAAAATAGTAGATGACCAGTAATGCCAAATTTAGTCTGTCTGCTAGTTTTTGTTCACATCGATAAATTTCTATAGAACAAACTTAATCGTTCGATAGAAATGATTTTAAATCATTTATTCCTTGCTTGAGAAATGATGATTTTTACAGGAGGACGAATATTATCAGAAATGAAGAAGAGTTATGGAAAAAATACGAAGAGCAGCTGAAGTTATTAAAAAGTGATGATCAACCGAATCCCTTTGAGAGTATGTCGACGTTTCAATTAAGAAGAATAAGTATTTCGCTTCTTGAGTGGACGTTAGGCCTTAAAAGCGAAAAACCCACCGAAGAAGAAATCCACGCCGAATATATTAAACAAATAAAAAATCGCCCAAGACCACAAAAAGGCATTATGCGAGGTCTCCCTGCTCAGAAACGGAATGTAACGACCGCTTGGCTTGGATGGATTCTTGGCATACCGGACAACGAAATAATGAAGCATCAAAAGCAGCATGAGGTTAAGTGAGCATCATTAGTGTTTAGTATTTCCATAACAGTTCACATTCGATAATCGTGAATAACTTTCTTATGAATTGAATGTACGGAGGCAAGAAAATGTCTGCATTGGAAACAGTTGATCTAAGAACCGTTATAGATCCAATATTTGAAAAAGTAGTAGGAAGAAGGAAAGAAGTAGTGCTTATTCTCTCGGCATTAAAAGCGGGAAAGCCCATTCTTCTTGAAGGACCCCCAGGAGTTAGCAAAACAACAATTTTACGAACTTTGAGTAGTATTTTAGGAGTACCATTTCATTTTGTTGAAGGTAATGAGGATCTAACAGCCTCGAAATTAATTGGCTATTTTGACCCTGCAGCTGTATTACAGACTGGATATCGCCCAGAGAATTTCAGAGAAGGGGCTCTTACGTTAGCAATGCGAGATGGAGGTATACTTTATATTGAAGAAATAAATAGAGCACCCCCAGACGCGCTAAACAGTCTAGTTGTAGCGCTTTCTGAAAAAGAAATTCATGTTCCACGTTTTGGGGAAATCTCTGCGAGCCCAGGATTCCGAGTTGTTGCTGCGATGAATCCTTATGATGATATTGGTGTTCAAAGAATTAGCAGAGCTATTCTTGATCGATTCACAAAATTAAAGCTGGATTACCAGAGTAAAGAAGAAGAAATGGAAATAGTGCGTGTAAACACCAAGGACAACAGTGAAAAACTAATGGAGTTAGGTGTAGAAATAGGACGCCGCAGTCGAGATAACCCTGACTTACGCTTGGGAGCAAGTGTCAGAGGAGCTATTGATTTTGTAAACGTGGTAATGGAAAGACAAGTGTTTGATCCTTCACTTACAAAGGAAGATCTTATCGAATGCGCTTCCTTGACGTACAGCTCAAAGATCTGGCTCTCAGCAACGACAGAAAAAACCGAAGAAGATGTAATTAGGGATATCGTTAATGCAGTCTTCAATGAGATGGAACCAGAAACACTTGAAGAGATAAATAAAAACTCGTAGTAGGGCGACTCGCGATCCATAGACCGCTCCTGTTTAATAACTGATCTTTTTTCCATCTCTATTTAATATCTTTTTTCATTTTTTAACAGTTTATTTTACTGTTTTTCTAAGGGTAATTGCGCGCCTAATGAGCTACAATTACACCCCCAATCCAACAACCTATTTTTGTATTCCATAAGTTTTTATCTATGAAATAATAGAGTATAGGAATAATTTCTTATAAAAATATTCCAATACAAAAATAGAAAAAAAAAAAATTCGTAGGTGTTAAGTATGCCACAGATTTTTGATCCAATAAGCTTTGGTCGTATGAAATTAGAGAACCGTTACATTGCTGCGCCAATGCTGACTGATACGTTAGATGAAGATGGATCTATGACTGAACGCTATTTAGAAACCATGAAGTATACTGCAAAAGGGGGATGGGGGCTTGTCCTATGCCAAGCAACGCAGGTCCATCCAAGTGGACAAGTTGTTCGTAATGAATTAGCCGCTTATGACGATAAGTTTACACCTGGACTATACGAAGTTGCGGAAACTATCAAACGAGAGGGACCTCATGCAGGAATCCAACTCTTCCATGGTGGAGCTCTTTGTCATCCATTAGTGATTCGAAAAACAGTAGATGCACCGAGTCCGGAGTTTCCTCCTGAAACACCAGTTGCACCGAGTCCGATAAAATCTTTTCTTAACCCTGCCGTAACATGTAAAGAGTTGACGCACGAAGAAATACTGGAATTAGTTGAATGCTATGGGGCGGCAGCTGGAAGAGCTAAGGAAGCGGGATTCGAATGCATCGAAATACATGCCTGCCATGGGTCACTTCCACACCAATTTCGAACGCCACGAAACAATCTAAGAGACGATGAATGGGGACAGGATAAGCACCTTTTCATTAAAAAAATTGCAGAGTCTGTGAGAAAAAACGTGGGGCCAGATTTTCCGTGGTGGTTTAGGATCAGTGCGGATGATCATGCCGCGCCAGGTACGCCCGGATTTACATTAGAGGACACGGCAACAAAACTCGTACCCGTCTTAGAAAAGGCTGGTGTAGCTTCTATTCATTCTTCAAGTGGGGCAGTAGATGCTTCAGGTGTCTGGGTGATTCAACCGCTTTATTGGGAGCAAGGATGTCTTGTACCAGAAGCTAAACGCCTAAAAGAGGTGGCGACCGTACCTGTTGGTACTGTAGGCAAGATTATGGCTCCTGAGATGGCTGCCAGAATCATTGAGGAGGAG
>NZ_JAHPYX010000210.1:0-16870 GCF_019058535.1 Candidatus Borrarchaeum sp. | reverse complement strand
TAACTAGGCATTGAATACGCCCAGGTGAATTCATACCAACCAGGATAGCCTAGAGTTGCCAAGAACGATGATGCGTTGATGAAATCGAAGCCAAAGACAAGATATGTAATGTAGTAAATTGGCCAAACGAGAATACCGAAGATCACAACCGCACCTATCATTGCATAGAGATGTGTTCTAGTTCCTTTAACTTCACCTGCGCACCAAGCGTTACCGCTGTAGCCTAAGGTTCCTAAAAAGATATGCAGCGTTCCTAAGAATGTTGCAAGGAATATTGGAGTTGCTATGAAGCCATTCGGGACCTGTGCTAGAGCAGCAGTCTCAACAGCAGCTACTGTAGTTCCAGATCTCGCGTCAAAACCAGCTACGAAACCAGTGTGTCCTGCGCCTAAAATCGTTGCAAAATAGGCGATAATAGCAACAACAGTCACTGCAAAGATAACATAAGAGGCGCGAATGACCCATTTAGACCCCCCATAGACTACCAGAGTTCCAATCGAAATAAGAACAAAGGTTATTGCAAATCCAACAAAAGGATCATACATTAGCGCCGCCATATTTATCCAATATGTAGCTTGTGATGCACTTGGTGCAACTACTGCCAACGCAGAGAACCATGGAGCAAGCCCATAAATAGGCACCCAGCCCACTACAGAGCCAATCCATGACCAAAGCACCGCAGAGAAATAAAAGTTAACAAGAAATCCCACCGAAGGATGAATTGTCCTTCCAACGAATACATATTCACCGCCTGTACGTGGCATTGACATTGTAAATAAACCATACATAACTGCAATTGCTAAACTAGCTGGTATAACCAACAAAGCACTTATTGGTAGTTGTGCGCCAGGGAATAGACCTGCAGCAAATGGTAGTTCAATGAATGCAAACAGAAATCCCATGAAAACGACGTTCATCAGCACTGCTTCAACACCTGAAATGTTTTTTACTAAGCCCGATGCTGTTCTAAGAAAAACTTTATCTTCGCCCAATTGTTTTTTCTCCATTTGATTTTTAGACTTAAGTTCAGTTTCTAAGCTATTAGTCAATAAGTAATATATAAATTCTTACATTTCTGTCATGCCCAATATTTCAAATACAATCTAAACGCTTTACAAAATTAATTATAACTTATACTTAGCAAATAATAAAAATTGCAAAAATATTAATCGATTATCTGATTAAAATGTGGCATCTAAAGCCATAGTAGCTACTCCTAACTCAAGCGAGTCGTGAATTAAATTTTTACTTGTGAGTTTTTTGAGTGCCTTACTAGTTAGACCTAGCGGGATCCCAGGAGCAACAACAAATGTATCTTCTTTTATCATATCTTCAGAAATAATGTCTGGCACTGGAGTTGCATCAACTATCAAATTTGCATACCGCAATCCTTCTTTGATTGAGTGAACAATATGAACGCGATCTTTAAATTTACGTTTGGCATATCCAATCTTTACTTTATCAATATCATATAGAACCACATTAGCGCATCTATCAAGTAATTCAATCGTAGCAGCTTGTCCTACGGGACCATATCCTATGATAAAAACAGTTTTACTTTTTATTCCCTTCACTGCGAGATCCAATGCTGCGATATAAGCCTTTCCTGTACATGCAGAATTTTCAGAAACATAACGAGTTCTGAGATTAACTGCAATAAAATGATTATCATCCGCAGCGAATAAAACGTCTGCTTGTTTAGATATCGCTTCAGCGAAACCTCCAACGTCTTTTTTCTTGGTTATATAGGTATCTAAACCGATATGGGTTAATATGGCTAATATTGCATCAGTAAAACCTAGTATTGTGCCTTTTCCAGCAGTTATAGGTATTATTGCTGCAGTTTTCTTACTTAAAACTGAGGTGATATCATTTCTAATGTTAAGAGTATGTTTTGCAATTCCTAATAAAGAATGTTCAGTTTTTTTAATCAGCTCTTGTTCATAGTTTTGTAAATCTATTGGGATATTTTTCACTTGTTCAGGAGTGAGGCGTGTCATATTCTTCCACTTATTTAATTAGGCTTTTAGTCAATATAGTTTGTAAGTTTAAACTCTGACATAATTTCACTAATTACCGCAACCATTTTCTTTTTTGCCTCTTCTAGAGTTTTATCTCTGACAATTAGTGTTGCAACACGTTTTCCATCAGCATTATTGTTGCTAAAAAAGTTCGTAATGGCCTCATCTGCACCGAAAAATCCTAGTTTATGTGTTAGATTTTTAGCATCGGTCAGAATATGCTCGCCCTGAACCTTCAATGAATGGTCAACAATGCAAACATGTTGATATACGACTCCCTTTTCAAAACCAACTTTATTCGATGACAAAGTGTTTTCAAGGAATATATTTGCAAGTTCCTTGACGATATTTATGCCAGTAGAGTGAAAAACGACAGTAGGTGTTTGACTGGGTAATCTTGCATTTATTTCATTAGTTTTTAGTGAGTTAGAAGGAGAAACTATACTTTGCACGTCTGTAAGTCCATGCAAGTTAAGACCTTTTGCGATTTTCAAACCAGTTTCGATAAATTTATTCTTAACATGATTCGAAAGAACTGTTGGCGCTGTTACTCTTTTACATCCATAAGATTCATCAAATTCCAAATCTGTAACTTGAAATGGTATCGAGTTTCCATTCTTTGCAAGAACTTCTAAAGAAACCGCAAGTCCTTCGACAAATTCTTCCACGATAACTTCGTGATCAATTTGTCTTACTTCATTTATAATGTGAGGTAATTGTGATGGTGTTGACACCTTAAAGATACTAATACTGCCACTCAAACGAGCAGGTTTTACTATTAGAGGAAATGTTGCATCAGGCCAAGGCTTCGGAACAGCAACGTGTTGACTTGTTAAAAAGTTTTTGGAGCGAGTCTTATTAGATGTTACCCAAAAAGCGTTAGTGTCTTGTAAAAAGTGTATCAGTCCCTTGCACGTCTTTTCCAGAAAAACAAGCGTTTTCATATTTTCAGTAGTTGGTAAAACTGCATCTACTGTTTTACAAATCTTCTTAAAGAGATTTTCTTGCTTTATCACGTCAAAAACATAATTTTCATCAACAATAGTAGAGGCAGGAGTATTAGGTTCTCTATCAATTAATATTGTAGTTATATCCGCCTTTTTCGCAAGATAGGCTGCTTCAAGTCCCTGTAAACGTCCACCTATCAAGGCTAACCTCAAAATGATGACCTCAAGATAATCGTTTTCTTTGTTGGATGAATTCAATGTATTGATGTGTAGATGCTAGTTTTAATCCTATACTGTCTAAGTACGGTTTAATAGTTTGAATGCTTCTAATTCCTTGATTAATTCCCAGATTAGCTGCTGCTACACCCAATAATCCTGATGTTTTTGGGATGAGGGAGGTGATCACATTAGCCCCCACCAATAGACGTAATTGAAGCCCCTTTAAACCATCAATATCGAAAGAAGCCGGAATAAGTTTGTCTGGGCAAATTAAACGCAGAAGTGCAATAGACTTCATTTCCTCCAAGATTGGAGGCGAGATGTTTTGCTCCATTGGAGTTCCTTGTTGCGGTACAAATCCCATTACACGTACTTGATCTGCTCCAATATCCTTGATGGTGAAAAACGAATTAATTCGATCTTCTTCTGATTCTCCTACACCTAGAAGAATACCCTCTTCTATTAATAAGCCCATTTCCTTAGCGAAAATTTTTGATTTCATCCGTTCGTCATAATCTTGATTAATACGCAATTTTGCGAAAAGTGCACGATTGTGTGTTTCTTGGTAAAGAGCATACCATTCTGCAATTTCAGCAATTTTCCTTAAAACATGTTTAGGGACAACTCCAGGAGAGACCATTAGTGGTAATTCTGTAGCCTCTTTCACAGTAGATAAAGCAGAAAGCAAACCTGAATAATTTGGCTTGAAAAAAAGTGGATCCTCTCCTGATGTCATATCGATTAAATGCACACCAGATTCTTTCAATTTTTCTGCTTGACTAATAATTTCCTCAGGAGTTTTTCTGTAGCGTAGACATTTAGAATTTAGCTTCCTAAAATAGCAGAAACTGCAGGAATTTTTGCAATATGTTGTAAAATAGATGAATCCATAAGCAAATACTTTATTTTCAAAATATCTTACACGGAGTTCATTAGCTGCAGAAAACAATGCAAAGATATCATTTGGATGGCTTGTTTTTAGTAAATAAAGAGCATTCCGTCTATTCAGTTCTTCACCGTTTAATACTTCTCTTAAAATTTCATAGATCTTTGGGTCCTTTGGACTTGATTCAAAGGAGCTGAAAAAACTTTCCATTTGAAGCCATCCTTAATGAGGAAGAAGATAAAAGGTTTTTTCTAGACTTTTATTAAATGCCACTTAAAGTAATTTACTCGGGATTACAAAAAAAGAAGTTTTTAGAGTTTATATATGCGCCTTGTGTTTTCTGATAAGATAAGCTTCGCGAATTTATACGCCTCATCTTCATTGATAGCCCCAAATTCGATAAATTGTGATAGTACACGAGCTAATGCCTTTTTCGCAATTTTTGCTCCTAACCAATAAAGTTCAGGGGTATTAAATGCATCGCTACCAATCATAACTTTTGTTAGGGGTGCAAATTCTAAGGTTCTCATTAAATTCGTTGTAGATCCAGCACTCGTAAATGGAAACATCACTGATAATTCAAGATAGACGTTAGGGAGTATATTCAGCAGATTTGTAGCCTCAGAGACATAGGGAAACCCTGCATGCGCTAAGATAATCTTTGCATGTCTTATTTTTTTGTCTCTTAAGAACTTAAATAGGCAAACTGGATTACATTGATCCACCAGTGTATCCACATCTCCAATGCCAGTATGAAACTGAAAGGGAAGATCTAATTTGATACATTTCTCCACTGTTCGCCATATCAGAAAATCACGAAGATTTTTTAGTCCCCATCGCTCAACTTCTGGAGATTTATCCTGATGATACTTGATAAAATCGTTTCTAGCATCAGACTCATCTGGATTTCTTATGTTTAGCCCAGTACGATATGCAACAATCGATTTAAATCCGCGAGAATTGTATTTAGTAATTGCTGTATTCATTTCATTATCATAGTTAACAAGAAATTCATCAAAATCTGAAGAAACAAGAAGTGCATTCTTAATCAGATTTTCAATTCGACTAAATCGTACAACTTGGATAGGTACTAATTGTTCGAATTCTGACCATTCTATTGTTTTAAGAGGTTTATCCACGGCGATCTCAGAAAACCCATCATCAATAATCAGCGCCTCAAGGCGTGCATCTGTAAACAACTCGATTAAATAGCTTCTAAAATCTACTGCTTTTTGATTTCTTATGTTAATTATAGTATCTAAATCATCAGCACAATTAAAAAACTGTGCAAGTTCATGTAACATCTGTCTGTAAAAAAGAGCATGTTTCGCATGGTATTGAAGTTCCTGTAAAGTTTGTGCGACTCTATATTTTTGATCCAGTTCAACTTTTTCCTTATTTGAAGCTTTGTTGTATTCTTCAAGAATTGATGTCGAAATTAAAAAATCTGGATAAAAAGATCCGAAATTTATGTCTTGGGCGAAATTTTCTGCAGTAAGAGTCTTGCTTATATCTTCTCTAAAAACATGACAATGTGTATCAATAACGGGATATTCAGATAAATCCAGCAAAAGAACCCCTCTCTATTGTTAGGTAAAAAAACATAACAAGTTGGTTCTTTTTAAAAAATATTCGGTCGATTAACATTCTGCCTTTAGAAGCAATTATTCTATTTTTAACTTAGGAAAAAAAGAAGTGAGATTGTAGAGAAAAAACTCTTAAGTTGTTGTGTTGCACTCTATGGGGTCTCCATCGTTGTATTTTCAGTACTATGCAAAACTATCTATGATTTCATTCGTAGAATTTATTTTTGCGTTATAGATATCCTCAAGATATTTTAGACCTTGTTCGTGTTCTTCTTTAGTGAATGTTCCTGTCCCATCAGAAGCAATTACGATTTTGTATCCTCTAAAGAATGCACCAGCCGCAGTATGGCGATCACATATATTAGTATGCATCCCAGTTATGATTACGGTATCAGAATGCAGATCTCGCAATAATG
The DNA here is from genome assembly GCF_019058535.1 of Candidatus Borrarchaeum sp. Lineage (NCBI taxonomy): Archaea > Promethearchaeati > Candidatus Borrarchaeota > Candidatus Borrarchaeia > Candidatus Borrarchaeales > Candidatus Borrarchaeaceae > Candidatus Borrarchaeum > Candidatus Borrarchaeum sp. Next base: position 10,795 of record NZ_JAHPYX010000210.1, on the reverse strand, counting down.
AATCGAGTCCGGTCTCAAAAAATCCGCTATATGTCCTCTTTTCAATGATATAATCGTTTGGTGTTGGATCAAGCTCGGGAATGACTTCTGCACCCTTTGAACCTTTCATTGCATGTGGACCCCATTTTTTTAGTTCACTGTCATACTGAAGATGCGCATCATTGCAGTAAACTACTGGCAAATCATGTTCTCTTGCAGCATTGAGAAGCTTTTGTATCGAAGGGATGATTTCTTGAGCTGTATCGCATCTTAATTCACCAGTTACAAAATCATTTAGCATGTCTATAACTAAAATGGCGGGTTTCATTTCTCTTTAAATACCTCCTTTTTATTTAGAGAAGTAAATGTCATTATATGCTATTAGCTACATCGCTAGAGGCAAAAAATGGTGAAAAATCGAAAAATATGGCAAAAAATACCGCAATCAATGTTCGCATTAAATATAAATATATAATTCTTATCACGGTAAGCAAATCAATTTATTGTATCTTCCTTGAGTGGAAAACTATGAGACGATTCAATTATTGTGATGAAAACGAAATACTTGATGGACGAGCAACTGATGCGTATTTTTTGAGGACTTTTGAAGTTCTTAAGGCTAAACGTATTGACAAAAGGGTAGTTATGGAAGCCATGATTAAAGGCTTTCCTGATAAAGACTACAACTTCGGTGTTTTTTCGGGAATTCAAGAAGTTATCAATTTGTTAAGTTATGTCGCTGAGAATGTAGCAGAATCTAACTCTTTAAATGTCTGGGCAATGCAAGATGGTGAGATATTCTTTCCAAATGAACCTGTTCTTCGAATTGAAGGAAGATATACTGATTTCGGCATATATGAAACCGCCATTTTAGGGTTCATTTCTTATGCTTCTGGTATTGCAACAAAAGCTGTTAGGTCTCGAATTGTTGCCAATGACAAACTTGTTTTTAGTTTTGGGACCAGAAGACTTCATCCAAGTGTAGCACCAGTAATAGAACGCGCTTGTTATGCTGGAGGATTTGATGCTGTGTCCAGTATTGTTGGAGCAGAATATATGGGTAAGAACGCAGTAGGGACAATGCCACATGCATTAATGTTACTTTTTGGCAACTCAGCGGATGCGTTTCATGCTTTTAATGAGGTATTACCAAAAGAAGTCCCAAGAATTGCTCTCGTTGATACATACGGATCCCCAAAGGAAGAAACATTACTTGCCCTCGAATGCATGGGTCCAAACCTTTATGGCGTACGGGTTGATAGTGGAAATCTACTCAAAGTTGGAAAGGAATTGCGCTGGGAGTTGGATATTCGAGGAAGAGAAGATGTAAAATTATTTGCGAGTGGTGGATTAGACGAGTATGAAGTTAAGAGACTTGCAGAGGTTTACGATGGATTTGGTATAGGCACTAAAGTAGCCAATGCTCCCGTTATGGATTTTGCATTGAAAATCGTAGAAGTAGATGGAATACCAAGAGCAAAAGTAGGAAATTATAGTGGAGCAAAGGATGTTTATCGATTGAAAAACGAATTTCGCGACCTCGTTGTTCCCAAGGGTAAGGAAATAACAAATGGGTATAAACCTTTACTTCACCAAGTCATAAGAGATGGGAAGGTAATAAAAGCCTTTGAATCCGTAGATGATGCCAGAGAAAGAGTGCTTTCTCAGATTAAGAGGCTTCCTGACGATTTAAAAAGCTTGTACAAAAAAGATGGCGATAGAGTAAAGTTTTTTTCATAGCTATATTCTTTTTTGGGAACAACAATGTTGGGACAAATTATGTTTCAAAATTCACGAGAGAACTGTATACCTTCTTCTTGTATAGGTTTTAAAGCAAAGTTAAACGAGATTTATTTGATGAGATAGATGTATTGACGTGTATCTCTTAATGAACTAGTTTTTATGATTAGATCATTTTTCAGTAGATAGTTTATACTAGATCGAACAGTTCTGGCAGGGAGCATAGTCATTTCGATAATCTCTTTTTGTGTTAAGCGACCTTCATATTTAAGAAGTGTGTGAATAAATTTAGCTGAAGGTGGAGCTGTTTTAGGCATTAAATCTATTGTTTCGTATTTCTTTCGTAATTTTTGAAAGATCTTTGAATTAACTTCCCTTTCGAGTCGAATGAAGTGTGCTGGAACTTCAGCCTTTGTTATGTTTATGATATCAGCATTCAAATCAACTCTTATTCTTCCATCAACAATTGCCTGACATTTTGATGAACTAGAGATATCTTTGATTGTTATCGTGCTCAAATTATTTACAATGAATGGTTTATGTGTTTGTTTTAAAGAACAAATAGGCACAATTACAAATACATTTGCCCCTTCCGATACAATAGGTCCTCCAGCTGAAAGTGCATAACCCGTTGATCCAGAGGGTGTTGAAATGATCACTCCATCAGCAGAATCACGCCATATCAACTCGTCATCAATTATTAAAGCATATCTAATAACTGTAGCACTCATTTTGGCATTTACTGTCAATTCGTTAAGAGAGAATGGCAGATATTCACCATTTATTTCTATAGCCAATCGTGTGCGTTCTTCTACCAAATAATTCTCTTTTTCGATCTCTAGTATGCTTTTTTCGAAGTTTTTGATATCAATTTCTGCTAAGAACCCAATATCCCCAAAACTAATACCTAAAACAGGAAGTTGATTTCTATCTAACTCTCTAAAAGTTTTGAGGATGGTTGCAGCCCCTCCAATAGATAAAACGCAATCTGCTGTCATTTGATTTAATGGGCGTTCATCAAGATCGATATTTAGTAATTTTGGGAGTCCTTCTTCTAATTCAATACTATGCTTCCTTTTTCTTAGAAATGCAATAATATCTTTAACATAATCGAGAATAAGAGCCTCATTCGAAGCACAGCTAATCCCAAATTTCATAATATAATTCTATGATATATCATTTTAAAAAGAGTTGCCTTTATTGACTGTTGCTTAAGCAATTGTAATGTTTTCAAAAGCTATATTTCTGGCTTCAATAGCTGTATAAGAGAGATATTCATCAAGCCAGGATGAAGCCACCAGCACTTTTACAATTGAATATCCATATTTTTTAGCGAAGTTGATATAATCATCAAGAGTGATTTTCTCACCTTTTTCAACCTTGTAGAATGTCTCTTTTTCAAAGTCTAGCATGATCTTCGTGGCTTCCTCTTCGGATAATAAATCGGTTGAATGTTCATTTAAAATTTTTTGTGGCCTTCTTCCTTGACTTATATTGAGAATCCTTTGCTTAACTAATTCCTGCTGTTCGTTTTCGGGTTCTGGTTTAAGGTGTAGATAAATTTGTTTGCATTGCCGTTGGATGATTTCTTCAACTGTATTGGTAAAAAGGACTATCATCTTTTCTAACCCCTCTACATAAACCTTAACTAATCCGGAAAGATTTGGATATGCATCGTAGATCATTTTCTTTAAATATTGAATCTGAGAAATCATTAAAATCACCATAAGAAGCTCTCGTTCTTCAGGGCAGGGTTACTTAGTTGCTTCTCATCACTAATTGTTTTGAGAGCAGTATCTTGTGTTAAAAAAACTATATAAAGTCATCATTTTTTTAAAAAGCAGCCAATAGATAAAAACGATCATAGTGAGCTAGATATCTAATCGCCATCCGTTTAAATAACTTAGGCTACGACTAATACGCTTTATATTCTTGAAGTTTTCTTTTAACAGTATCAATCGTTCAATTCCCACTCCAATGCCAGCCCATGGTTCATAAACATTCCAATTTTTGTCTAGTGGATGAGGACCTATGGCGGCAGATGCTATTTCAACTCCTTCAATTGAGACGTCGATTGTTGTTCCATAAACTAACGAATCAACTTGATGTACCTTATATTCCTTTAACCCAACATTTTTCATAATTAGATCAATCATATAATTGATTCGTTTTTCAGGCTCTAATATGTCTCCATATTCAACAAGATTCATCATTGTGAATTCTTCAAGATGTTGTTGTCCTGTAGTTTCCTTTCTGAAACATTGTCCGATCTCGAATATTTTCACTGGATTTACGAACTTCCTTAGTTGACTCATTAAATGATAAAGACCTGGAGCCAACATGGGACGTAGACAACGTGATTCATCGAGCCAAAAAATTTGTTTCCAAAGAGAATGGTTCTCTTTAATTTCCATACGTTTGATAAAACTCTTTGAAATGATCACTGGTGTCAATACCTCAACAAATCCTTCAGAAATTGCAGCTTTTTCAAGTGCTTGCTCAATGCGTTTCAATTCGGGTTTTTTAAACATTAAAAAATTCATTAGGTTTTCACGGTGATATTTTTCAAGTGATGTTGATATTTCCTGAAAACGCTTGTCACGTTCGCTTTTCGTTTCAAAACTAAGTAAAAAAAATTCATCAGGAGCATCTAATTCCTTTAACCGTTGTTGTTGTGTTTTTGAAAAAATAAATGCCATTTGATTCTCTCTCTTAAAAATTATTTAAATTTGCGTAAGAATTTAGAGAGCCTCCAGTTTTGAATGTCACATGTCTTGCAAATCTTTCTAGCCCATCCTCTTCTTAACCATCGTGCAGCGCGGCTTCTTCTTGAATTTCGTGTTAAAATAGACTTATTACAAACTGTCTCTATTTTAAGATAAGATCCTGCTATTGAAACATTCTTAACTCCATGAAGTGTTCCGCTTCTTGAAGTCCACAATTTGATCTTTTGTAAGAGTTCATTGAGAGGTGGTCGCTTTTCTCGAGCTAATTTTATAGTCAAAAACTTTCCTCCAACAAGCGAAGGCCCCGGGAGTTGAACCCGGCTACAAGGGCTTAGGACCCCTGCGGTCTTTCCGACCGGCCTCCATAATAATTAATACTGACTCTAAGTCCCCTTCATTAGAGAAAGGTATTGTTATTCACAGAAATTCTCCTTTAGCGATCATTTGCACTTGGCCCCCTACATATACGTTTATTTTCTTGTTTTCTGTTTCTTCTGCGTTTAAGAATAGCAATGAGGGTCTTCCTATCTCATATCCTTGTTCTGCTCTGATATCAATTTTGTTCTGTCCGTAATATCGATGTTTTACTAGATATGCAGCTAAGCAGCCTGCAGCACTTCCTGTGGCAGGATCTTCAGGAACGCCGTAATAATAGGCAAACATCCTGACATGAACGTGATTTTCTTCGTACTGAGTCTCGGGGCAAAAGACATGTACAGCTTTAGCTTGTGTTTTTTTAATCAAACGGAAATATTCCTCCGTATTGACATTAATTCGTTTTATTGACTTAAGTGTCCGTATTGGAACTATAATGAATGGAACTCCAGTCGACACTTCTTGGATGGGAAATCGATTATCTATTTCGTTACTGTCGATATTAAGGACTGTTGATAGTGCATTAATAGACAATTCTGATCCAAAAGTCGGTTCCTTTTGTTTCATCACTAAATTGTCCAATTCTCCATTTTTATAATGGAGATCGATAGGAATTTGACCAACTTTCAGATTCAAATTCACTAATTCAATAGGTTGCTTGATGATCTCTCTTTGGATAATATAGGCAGTGCCTAAAGTAGGATGTCCTGCAAACGGCACCTCACTTGCAGGTGTGAATATTCTTACATCATAACCATTGTTTTCAGGTATATCTGATAAAATGAATGTCGTCTCTGAAAAATGCATTTCTTTTGCGATAAGCTGCATCTCTTCATCAGAAAACTTATATCCATCCCTAAAAACCGCTAATTGGTTTCCTGTGTACTTTTTCTCTGCAAAGACATCTACAATATAGAATTGGTGTCCTTTCATTTTGATCCTCTCCTATTCGAATATTTACTTAAAGTAATTTTTATATATTTCATAAATATGAGGTAACGTCCAATATATGAGGTAACGTCCAATTACGAAGAATAGTGTATCAAAAATGTGGCACTCTATTAAATCGTTTCATAACGCATTACTCAAAAGCATTCGCTTCAAACTTTTCATAGCCGTTTATATTATATACCAACTCGGAATTGGATGGGGCGTCCATCAAATGGACGAATGGGCTCATTACATAATGATCATCGCCCTCGTTGAAGATAACACCTTTATAGTTACCAAGTATGTACACTATATTTATTTTACAGTTGGTTTTTATGAGGGAAATTATTATGTCGCCAAAGCACCAGGATTAAGTTTTTTGGGAATTCCAATTTATATGCTTCTAAAAATTCTAGATGGATATGTGAGTTTTCCGAATCATTATCAATATATTTTGATCTCTTTCGTAGCAGTAATTTCAGCCTTAACAGTTGTTTTGGTACATGATGTCTGCCGCTTGCTAAATTGTAGTGAAAGAACAAGTATATTAACTGCTATTCTTAGTGCATTTGGTATAGCTTGGACTCACTCTAAGAGATTTGAGGATGGGTCGGTATCTCCGTTTTTTTTACTTATGGGCATTTATCTGTTAATGAAAGTAACCCGTAACCAGCTGCCAGAGAAGGAAGAAATGAAGTATCTTGCTTTTGCTGGTGTTTCAATAGGATATGCCCTTTTGGTAGAATATACAAATGTTATCCTGTTAGTACCCATTATTTCATATGTAATTTTCACATACAAAGCTAAAATATTTGGACACAAATTAAGGCAAGTTCTTTGCCTTTTTTCACCAATCGTCGCAATGGGATTAGTTATTCTTGGTCTCAATCAAATATTGTTTGATTCTCCGTTCTCAACTGCATATACATACCATACTTTTGGACCAGCCACTGAGTTTTCAATCACATATATTCCACAGGGTCTTTTTAAGTTCTTGATTTATAGTGATCTTGGAGGCGGCAGTTTGTTTTTCTATCAACCGCTAATTTTCTTTACCTCCACCTTTGGTTTTTTCAAAATGTATAAATTGTTTAAAAGAGAAACACTGCTCTTTATAGCATCAATTCTGTTGAACATCTTGTTTTTTTCGATGCGTGTAGATTTAGGCGGGGGATTTCATTACATTGGCCCTGGATACATTCATCCTGTTTTGCCATTGCTTATCATTCCCACTGCCCTAACTATTGAAACATTTAATGCAAAAAGCGTTTCTATTTTTCGAAGAAGAATCTTCTGGTCAGTATATCTTGGATTATTCGCTTTTAGTGTTGTGGTTATTGGAGCATGTGTATTGGCGTATAACTTCACGATTTTAAATCTTCCTATTGCATATATTGGGGCATTTGAATTATTGAAAAGCGGATACCTTGATCCGAGGCTTTTGAAACATAGATTTCTTCCATCTATTCTTGTTGGTATATTGTTATATGTAGTTTTTTGGGATCGTCGAGGTACTCTAAAAAGCAGATTACGAAAGATATTTGGCATTAAAAAAAAGAAGAATGAACTCTCATAACCGTATGATACTTCTTTAAATATGAGAGAGCTTAAGTAGTTTTTTCAATCTCTTTTACAACCTCTGAAAATATTTCTAACCCTTTTTCAAGTAATTCTTTTGTTATAGTCAAGGCAGGGATAAAACGTGCAACATTTATCCAGTGACCTCCCTTCCAAACGATTACACCACGTTCAAAGCACTTTGCAACGATTTTCTTCAGAAGATCTTCAGCAGGCTTTTTACTATCTTTGTTCTTAACAAATTCTACCCCTAAAAATAGCCCTTTGCCACGAACATCACCAATGCAATTAACTTCATCTTGTAGATCTTTTAGCAATTCAAGCGCATAATCGCCAAGTTCTGCGGATCTTTTTAGAAGTTGAGTTTCTTCTGTGAATTTAATGGCCGCAGCACCTGCAGCACATCCAAGAACATTTCCTCTAAATGTTCCCATGTGCCCACCTGGACCCCACGCCTCATCGAACTCTTTTTTATACATCATCCCTGCTATTGGGATTCCAATTCCTCCAAGTGATTTCGCCATAGTAATAGCATCTGGTGTAACATCGAAGTGTTCGCAACTCCACCAATATGTACCAGTACGTCCGAATCCGGCTTGAACTTCATCACAAACAAATAGAATATCGTTTTCTTTGCAGAGTCTTGCTAAACCCTGAATAAACTCCTTTGGTGGAATTAGTATACCGCTTTCGCCTTGGATTGGTTCCACAATCATGCCTGCTGGTTGAACGAGACCTGAGTAAGGATCCTTAAAGAGATGTTCGATATATCTCAAACATTCCATATCACATTCTTCTGCTGATTCTTTTCCAAAGGGACAACGATAACAATATGGGTATGGAGCATGAACAATGCCTGGAATTAAGGGCAAGTAGTTCTCTTTGTAACTTTTCTTTGCTGTGGCTGCTAAAGATCCAGATGTTTGCCCATGATATCCACCTTCAAATGTAATTATTCTATAGCCCTTCTTGTTTACTTTAGCTAGTTTTATGGCTGCTTCCACGGCATCAGAACCCGATGGACCACCAAAAATTATCTTTGAATTGCCTTTCATAGATCCTGGCGCAATTCTTGAAAGTGCTTCTAAAATGTCAATACGGGCTTTGGTTGGAATATCTAATGTATGTATAATCTTATCAGCCTGTTTTTTAACTACTTCTAAAACATAGGGGTTTTGATAACCTACATTGCATACAGAAACACCAGCTGAAAAGTCAACATAGACATTTCCATCAACATCCATTAATGTTGCGCCTTTTGCAGCCTCCAGAGCAAATGTATAAGTCAGTGGATAACTAACTACATTAGCATCAAGGAGTTCTTGTTTTTCTAAAATCGCACGAGATTTCGGTCCTGGGATTTCTGTTATGACTTTTGGAGCTCCTTGAAAATGAAGTTCTTTAAATTCATCTTCTATAATATTATTTCCCTCCATGAGCGATTCATTCTATTAATTCAGTTGAAGAGTTTGTACACATAGTATATAGTATTTAAAAAATAATTCGTTGCGTTTGGAAATAAAAAAAATATGAATTTGTGAAAAAGATGAATGAATAGTAACCTATCTGTTGTTCACATCACGCAGAACTTCTTCTAATATATTAAGTCCAATATCCAAAAGTTCTTCTGTAATAACTAGGGGTGGCGCGATTCGAATCGTAGAAACCCCTGCACTAATTATGGCCAGTCCTTTTTTGAAACACTGAAAAATAATTTCTTTTACTTTCTCCTTTGCTGGTTTTTTGGTCTTTCTGTCTTTAACAAGTTCGATGCCTATCATCAATCCTTTTCCTCTTACGTCGCCGATTAGTTCATACTTTTCTTTCATTTCATTAAGTCGTTTTAATGTGTGTCCGCCTAATTTAGCCGCATTATCGAGCAAGTTTTCTTCTTCGATGATATCGAAGGTTGCAATTGCAGCAGCACAAGACACGGGATTACCTCCAAAGGTTGATGCATGAGCACCGGGCTCCCAATCCATGACATCCTCTTTAGCAATAACTGCTCCAAGTGGCAATCCTGAGGCAATACCTTTAGCAATTGCAATAATCTCCGGTGTAACGTTCCAATGCTCAATAGCAAACATTTTACCAGTGCGGGCCATGCCAGATTGAACTTCATCAGAAATGAGTAGCATGTGATATTTAGCCGCTAATTTTCTTAATCGCTGAAAATAGCCTTCAGGTGGAACTATATATCCTCCTTCACCTTGTATTGGTTCAAATATGAAACCGAGCGTTTCTTCAGGTGGCAAATAGGTTTCAAAAACCATTTCGTCGATGAAATCAACGCAATAAAAGTTGCACTCAGGGTATGTTTGTTTGTAAGGACACCGGTAACAGTAGGGATAAGGCACATGAGTGACCCCAGGGACAAGAGGGAAGAAATATCTTCTCTGAACAACTTTTGATCCTGTTACACTAAGTGCGCCCATCGTTCTCCCATGAAATGCTTTAGTGAAAGCAATAATTTGAGGTTTTCTAGTATGCCATTTAGCGACTTTAAGAGATGCTTCAACAGCTTCTGCACCGCTATTCGTGAAAAATATCTTTTTAGGAAAACTCCCAGGAGTATTATTGTACAGTTTTTGTGCAAGTTCTACGCTTTTTTGGTAATAGAAGTCAGTATTGGAGTAATGAATAAGTTTTGTAGCTTGATGTGTAATCGCATTCACTACCTTTGGATGCGAGTGCCCAACATTACATACACAGATTCCTGCGTTAAAATCGATATAAATATTTTCGTCAACATCTTTTATTAGACATCCCTCAGCGGATTCAGCAACGAGGGGATAAAATCGTGCATAAGACGGCGAGATGTATTTATCATCAAGTTCCAGCAACTTTTTTGCCTTAGGACCAGGTGGTGTTACCTTGATATTTGGAATAGTTATGTTCTCTATCAACTCCAGTCACCTCAAATGATTATTACACAAACACATTAAAAAAACCATAGGATTTCATTTCGAACGAAAAGAAGTGGTTTTAGCACTCGATTTTTCGAAAAATGAAGTCTATTCGATATAGAAATTTTTATCTATTCTTGTGAATACACTTGAATTTGATTTCCACATGCGAATTTTTAAATATCCTATTTGTAAAGAAACGAACTACATTTACGATTTGGCAAGGGTATTATAAGCAGCATAGTTAAGTCCTGTAAATTTGGCTTAGAAATTTGGTAGAAGGTGTCATTTAAAATGGCGAATGAAGCCAAGATAATGGAGACAATTGAGAGGGAAAGAATCAAAATAATTCGATTTGTATGGATTGGCAATGATGGAGTCATTCGAGCAAAAGCCTCGACAGCGAAACATCTAAAATCACATGTCAAAAGGGGAATCGGGATAGCTAAAGGCATTCAGTCATTTAATGCATTAGACCATCTAGTACTCGATGGTTCCTTTGGTGCTCCAGCAAAAGAATTTCAAATTTATCCGGATCTACAGACATTTAAGATATTACCT